>JBKDRQ010000289.1:0-10905 GCA_046341135.1 Bacteroidota bacterium | reverse complement strand
GTCATGCTTATTGCCGGTCAGTACTTGAGTAGTTTCAATAGCGGGAAAGGGGTATTGCTGGGGGGAATCAGTGGCATACCACCTACAAAAGTCATTATTATAGGTGCGGGTATTGTGGGAGAATATGCGGCAAGAACTGCGTTGGCGATGGGTGCCAGCGTAAAAGTTTTCGATAATAATATTTATCGGTTGAAGCGTATGCAGAATGCGATAGGACATCGTATGTGGACCTCCGTTATTGAGCCCAAAATACTGGCGAAGCAACTGAAAACCTGCGATGTGGCTGTTGGGGCATTATCATCTACAGGAGGTGGCAGAACACAGGTGGTTGTATCTGAAGATATGGTTTCGGCTATGCGTCCGGGTAGTGTGATTGTAGATGTGAGTATTGACAGGGGAGGTTGTTTTGAAACTAGTGAAGTGACCAGTCACGAAAACCCTATATTCATGAAATACGGTATTATCCATTATTGTGTACCGAATATTCCCAGCGGTTTTGCAAGAACGGCTTCACAGGCTATCAGTAATGTACTAATGCCTTTGCTTTTGGAGATTGGAGATGAGGGGGGATTGGAGAATTTATTATGGCATAAGCTTAATATAAGAAACGGCATCTATTTATATAAGGGCGCATTAACCAATATCTATTTAAGTCAACGTTTTGACTTGAAATATACCGACCTCAAATTATTAATTGCCAGCCGGCGCTAGTATTTTAATTTTTATATCGTTGAATGGGTAACTGCTGTGTGCAATACGTGTATTCCTGAGGGTCATTGCTGCATACGATGACGAGCCTGTCTTCACAATAATTGCTAATGAGTGATTGATAAAGAGAAAAGCCCTTGGTGTCCAGATTGGTGCAGGGCTCATCGAGTAATATAACGGGCACATTGCTAAAAATGGCTTGTGCAAGTTTAACTCTTTGCATCATGCCGCTGCTGAAATATCTGAGTTGTTTGTTCGTGGCATTTTCCAGTTCAACAATCGAAATAATTTCAGCTATGGTAATATTGTTCAGTATTGGTTTCATGGTAAAATGAAAGTGCAGTACTTCATGAAGGGTCATTTCTCCGGGAAGTTCAAGATAGGGGGCTGCAAGAGATATATATTGATAATGTTTTTCAGAATTTATGCTTACTTCATTGC
Organism: Bacteroidota bacterium; assembly: GCA_046341135.1. Taxonomy (GTDB): domain Bacteria; phylum Bacteroidota; class Bacteroidia; order Chitinophagales; family Chitinophagaceae; genus Lacibacter. The sequence goes on along the minus strand of JBKDRQ010000289.1, from coordinate 9,756 downwards.
TGCTTAATCGAATATTTCCTTCATTATGGTGGATGGATCCTGCAATGATTTGAAGAAGGGTCGATTTCCCGGATCCGTTGGAGCCGGTGATGGCGCAATGATTGCCGGTTTTCATCTCGAAAGAAAGATGCCGGAAAATCCATTCCCGGTTATAACGTTTCCCTAAATCAGAAATCGATATTTTCATCTGATGGATTTTTCAGAATGCGTTTGATGATGCCGATTTCCGATTTTTTAATGAAGGCAAGGATTTCATCTTTTATGGGAGAGTCTTTAAAGTTTTTCTGAATGATCTCCAGCGCTTTTGATACATTATGTTTCTCGACAAACAAAATATGATAAATATCAAATATTTCTTCCTGTTGTTCCTTGGTAAATCCTCTTCGGGCAAGACCAACATTATTAATTCCTACGTAGCTCAACGGTTCTCTGGCAGCTTTTACATATGGGGGTACATCTTTTCTGATGGCACTCATGCCAGCAATATATGTATGGGCTCCGATATGCGTAAACTGATGTGCGGCACTCATTCCTCCAATGATAGCATAATCCTCTACAATGACATGGCCTGCGAGCTGTACAGAATTGGCAAGGATCACATGATTGCCTATGATGCAATCATGGGCAACATGTGCATATGCCATGATTAAGCAATTTGAACCAACTTTGGTTGTATTCTTGTCGGTTGTTCCTCTGTGTATGGTAGCGCACTCTCTGATAATGGTATTATCGCCGATTTCGGCGAGGGTGTATTCGCCTTTATATTTTAAATCCTGCGGTACAGCACCTATCACTGCACCGGGGAAGATCTGACAATTTTTTCCGATGCGGGAGCAGGGGAAAATGGTGGCATTACTCATGACATGTGTTCCGTCTCCGATAACGACATCTGCATGGATCATTGCAAACGGATCAATGGTTACGTTGCTGCCAATTTTTGCATCAGGATGTATAAAAGCCAGATTACTGATCATTATTTGTTCTTTTGACGATTTGAGCGGTGAGGTCTGCTTCACAGACAACCTTATTTCCTACAAAGATGATTCCTTTCATTTCACAAATACCTCTTCTGATTGGATTTTTTAATTCCATTTTCAGGATTAACGTATCACCGGGCACTACTTTTTGTTTAAACTTACAGTTGTCTACTTTCAGGAAATAGGTGTCGTATTTGTCTTCTGTGTTTTTGGGGATAGCAAGTACGCCGCCACACTGGGCCAGCGCTTCTACCTGCAATACGCCCGGCATTACATAATTCCCCGGAAAATGACCCTGAAAGAAAGGTTCATTATAAGTTACATTTTTAATGCCCACAATATGTGTGTCGGTATGCTCAATGATTTTATCTATCAGTAAAAATGGAAAGCGATGGGGTAATATTTTTTCTATTTGCTGAATGTCATAAAGTGGCGGTAGCTCTGCATTATAAACAGGCACCTGAATTTTATGTTTCAGTTTTTTGAGATGTTCCTTTATCTTTTTGGCAAATGCCACATTGCTGGAATGCCCCGGACGATTTGCGATAATATGTGCCTTGAAAGGGATTCCTACAAGTGCCAGATCTCCTATCAGATCTAATAATTTGTGTCTGGCCGGTTCATTGGGAAATCTTAATTGTAAATTATTTAGGTACCCCTCGCTGGTAACTGCAAATTTTTCTTTACCAAAACTTTTTGCGAGGGTGTCTAATTGCTCTTCAGTAACCGGCTTGTCTACCACCACAATCGCATTATTTAAGTCCCCGCCCTTGATCAGATTGTTTTTTAGTAAAAATTCCAGTTCATGAAAAAAGGAAAAAGTTCTACAGGAAGCAATTTCTTCTTTAAATTCAGTGAGATTCCTTAATTGAGCATGCTGTGTGCCCAACACGGGAGAATTAAAATCAATTAATGTATTTAGCCGATAGTTATCTGCCGGCATAGCTACCATTTCTACCTTCTTCTCGTCATCGTAGAAATAAATATTTTGCTCTATCGTATACCAGTGTTTGGGGGCAGATTGTTGTACAATATCTGCTTTAGCTAAAATATCTATAAACGGCTGCGCGCTTCCGTCAATAATGGGCACTTCAGGACCGTCAATCTTAATTAAAATATTATCGATTCCTGTAGCTACCAAAGCAGAAAGCAGATGCTCGATAGTACTTACGGATGCGCCATTATGGGCAATGGTTGTACTTCTGTTGGTTTCAATAACATAATCGACATCCGCTTTTATAATAGGCTGGCCATCCAGATCAATACGCTGAAAGATTATTCCTGTATTAGGTTCAGCAGCTTCGAGGGTAATGGTTACATCCTGACCGGTATGGATACCGACCCCTGAAATAGATACATTTTTTGCAATAGTATGTTGAAAATCACTAATACCGTTCATAAGACGCGAAAGTAATAAAAAGCCCTAAGATATGCGTCTCAATTGTAAAAATCATTCAGGAAATATACTAATAGGCAGACTTTAAGGCTTCCAATTTTTGGATCATCGTTTCGATCGCTGAAATTCTTTTTTCTATATCAGGAAGATTGCGAAATATAGCCTGGCTGCGGAGGGTGCTGGTATAATCATGGGCAGGAGAGCCGGTAACGACACTTTTTTCCAGCTTGATGGATTTGGATACGCCACTCTGTGCATTGATGCGGGTACCATCTGCAATGGTAATATGCCCCACAATGCCGGCCTGTCCGCCAATCAGCACGTTCTTACCGATTTTGGTACTGCCACTAACTCCTGTTTGTGCTGCAATAGCGGTATTTTCTCCAATTTCCACATTATGGGCGATTTGAATGAGATTGTCGAGTTTAGCCCCCTTACGAATAAGGGTAGAACCGATGGTTGCTCTGTCTATAGAGCAATTAGAGCCAATTTCTACATAATCTTCTACAATTACATTACCGATTTGAGGAACTTTTTTATAAGTGCCATCGGCTTGTGGTGCAAAACCAAAACCATCACTGCCGATTACCGTTCCGGGATGTATGATTACGTTCTTGCCAATGATACAATAGTCGCCTATTTTAACACCGGGCTTAAGAATGGTATTGTCCCCAATCACTACATTATTACCCAGGTAAACCTGGGGGTGAAGTTTTACATTATTACCAATTTTTACATTTTCTCCTATGTAGCAGAAAGCGCCAATGAATATTTTTTCTCCAACAGTTGCGCTATCGGAAATAAAAGAAGGCTGCTGAATGCCTTGCAGTTGTCCTGATTTGAGTTGTTCATAAGCCTGCAATAAAGTAGCGAAGGAGCTGTATGCATCAGGAACCCTAATCAGCGTGGATTCGACAGATTGTTTTAATTCCAGGCTCTCGTTTATAATGACAATTGATGCATTGGTGGTATACAGAAAATCTTCATATTTTGGGTTGGCTAAAAAGGATAATTGACCTGCACCCGCCTCTTCGATTTTTCCAAAGGAGACAACCTTCGCATCAGGATTACCCTCTATGTTTCCTCCGATTAGGGAGGCTATCTGACTCGCTGTAAATTCCATAGTTCCTGTATAATTAGCTCAGCTACAAACAGCTGATGTTTATTTTTTTACCACTTCCGGCGGCATGCAAATATAAAATTTATTCGTGGGAGCGTTGGTTACCTGTTGGATTAAAAGGTATTCAACTTCTGAAATATTTTTTACACTCCCATCTTTGAATAAAATTTTAATTTGCTCATTTCCCGGGTTGTACATTCTGTTGGTAGCTACTCCGTCAAAAACAAACCATCCGGCATCCTCAAAATTAATAGACAACGCTTTTGCTGCCTTTTGCTGCATGGTTTGAATAAAATCTTTTTCAAAAGGGTATTCCTGAAGCTTTGTTTTCAGGATTTGTCTGTTGATCAGTCTTTTACATAGCTCACTGAGTATAAAATCAGCATGGCTTGTCCATTTTTTTATGGAACTCAGGATGTCGTAGTCGTCCAGCATACAAAATCTGTCTAAATTTTCTCTGATATAGCCTGCGCTGTCATTAGTTCTTAAAAAAGCATCTAATACTTCAGAGGTTGAAAAAAGGCCGTCTTGCTGTCTTGCCAAAAGTCTTGCTCTTTGTAAAATTTTAACCAGCATATTTTCTGCCCCTATAACAGTTTTGTGTAAATAAGCCTGCCAGTACATTAATCTGCGGGCCACCAAAAATTTTTCTATGGAATAAACGCCTTTTTCCTCAATCACCAGCTCTCCCTGATGTACAGTCATCATTTTAATAATTCTGTCGTATCCTATCACTCCTTCACTCACGCCGCTGTAAAAACTGTCGCGGGTCAGATAATCCATCCGGTCAACATCCAGCTGACTGCTGATCAGCTGATGCAGAAATGGTTTATGATACTCGCCCTTAAAAATTTCCAGTGCGGTGTGCAGCGCACCTTTAAATGATTGATTGAGTTCTTCAAAAATCAAAAGTGAAATGGCTTCATGGTGCATATTTTCTATCAACACATGCTCCAGCGAATGTGAAAAAGGACCATGGCCAATGTCATGTAAAAGAATGGCAATTTTTGCACCCTGCTCTTCCTTTTCTGAAATCTCAATCCCCTTGCTTTTAAGTTCGCTGATGGCTTCACAGATTAGGTGATAGGCGCCCAGGCTATGATGCAGCCGGCTATGTACCGCACCCGGATACACCAACTGAGCAAGTGCCATCTGATGAATTCTCCTGAGTCGCTGATAGTAAGGGTGACCAATTACCTCAAAGACCAATCGGTCGTCGATTGTAATAAACCCATAAACCGGATCGTTAATGATTTTACGAAACTTCATATTCCTGTGCTAAAATTTTCAGATCGATTTATTCAAAGGTAGACTAACGAATGGAATTTGATACATTTACATTTTGGTCGAATTTTATTAATGTGATATCAATTAAGATTTATGGCTTTGGCAAAGATTTTATGGGTGGATGACGAAATTGAAAGTCTACAGTCGCAAAAATTATTTCTTGAAAATAAAGGGTATGAAGTATATGTACTTACAAATGGTTTTGATGCAATAGATTTCATAAAAGAGCAGGCTGTGGATTTGGTATTAATGGATGAGTCAATGCCGGGTTTAACAGGGCTTGAAACCCTATCCAAGATGAAAGAAATCAACAGCGCTTTGCCTGTTGTGCTCATCACCAAAAATGAAACAGAAAACTTAATGGATGATGCTATAGGTTCACAGATTTCAGATTATCTGATCAAGCCGGTTAACCCCAATCAGGTGCTGCTGAGTATTAAAAAGATTTTTGACAATAAAAGACTGGTGTCTGAAAAAACTACAGCAGCTTATCAGCAACAATTCAGACATTTATTTACGGCGCTTAACAGTAATCCCAATTATGCCGAATGGATGGAAATTTATAAGAAACTTGTGTACTGGGAGTTGGAGATTGGCCGTACGGACAGTCCGGAGATGCAGGAAGTATTACAGGCACAAAAAGAAGAGGCGAATACTGAATTTTATAAATTTATAAGTAAAAATTATACCGGTTGGCTAAGATCGGAAGCACCGGATACGCCCGTAATGAGTCATACCCTTTTTGCTAGGAAGATACTGCCTCACGTACAAAAAGGACTTCCTCTTTTTTTTGTACTTATTGATAATCTCAGGTATGATCAGTGGCGTGCGATACAGCCGGCTTTTGCAGAATCATTCCGTTTAATGGAAGAGGACACCTTTTTTTCTATTCTGCCAACCGCAACACAATATTGCCGAAATGCTTTGTTCAGCGGGATGCTTCCGGCAGATATTGAAGCAAGGTTTCCGGAACACTGGAAAAATGATTTTGATGAGGGTGGAAAAAATTTACATGAAGAAAAGTTCTTTAATGCATTTATGCAAAAAATTGGGAGATCGGATCTTCAGGTATCTTTTACGAAAGTAGTCAACCATCAGGCTGGCCAGGATTTGCTCAATAATATTCATAATTTATTGAAAAATGATATCAATATCATTGTTTACAATTTTGTGGATATGCTCAGTCATGCCCGTACCGAAATGGAGGTATTGAAAGAGCTTGCTGCCGATGAAAAAAGTTACAGGAGTGTTACAGCCAGCTGGTTTGAGCATTCGCCCTTGCATCAGGCTTTGAAAAAAATTGCCGGTAAAAAAATTCAAATTGTACTGGCAACAGATCACGGAAGTATTCGTGTTCAGAAACCCGTAAAAGTGATTGGAGATAAAGAAACCACCACCAATATTCGTTATAAACACGGACGTAATCTTTCTTATGATGTGAAAGATGTACTTGCATTCAAAGATCCTAAGGCAGCGGGGTTGCCGGCTCCTAACATTAATTCGTCTTATATTTTTGCGCGTGAAAATCACTTTCTCTGTTATCCGAATAATTTTCATCACTTCTCCAACTATTATAAAAACACTTTTCAGCATGGGGGTGTAAGTATGGAAGAAATGATTGTTCCGGTTATCAGAATGATTTCCAAAGGATAGTTCTCCCCGTGCTGTGGATAAGTCAGCCTGCTTGCAGAATACAATGATGTCTTCGTCGTCTTATTTTTGTTTTCATTCATTTGTGTTTTGGAAATCTATATCAATTATGAAATTCAATCAACATACACTCGATCAGCTTGAATCTGTATTAGAAGAATCCGGATACGTTGTTCGTTATGAAAGAGGCAATTTCCAAAGCGGATATTGTGTTCTGGAAGAGAAGAAGGTAGTTGTTTTGAATAAGTTTTTAAGTCTGGAAGGACGTATACAAACCGTATTGGATTTACTTCCGCAGGTAAATATTGGCATTGATTTATTGACCGACCGATCTCAAAAACTGTATGCAGAAGTATTAAGTATGGCGGCTGCCAAAGAAGCTGCCAGTATTGCTGCTTGATTTATCTTTTATCGCATCTCGACTGAATCTTCCTTTTCTCTAATTTTACGGAGTGGATTATCCTTCTTTTTCAGTAACGTTTTTGGGTACGGGAACCAGTAGTGGTGTTCCAATGATTGCCTGCAATTGTGAGGTATGCACATCTAAAGATAAAAAAGACCATCGTTTGCGGAGTAGTGTGCTGATCAAAAGCAGCAGTACGACCATAGTGATTGATACCACACCCGATTTTCGCTATCAGATGCTGCGCGAAAGAGTACATCAGCTGGATGCGGTAATCTATACACATTCGCATAAGGATCATATGGCCGGCCTGGATGATGTTCGAGCGTTTAATTTTTTTTCCGGCAAGCCTATGCAGATTTATTGTGATCAATTGACTGAAGAATCTATCCGACGCGATTTTTTTTATGCTTTTTCTGATAAGAAGTATCCCGGTGTTCCTGACTTATCTCTCAATCCGATTGATGAGTTACCCTTTACAATTGGAGAATTATTGATTGAGCCAATCCGTGTATGGCATCTCCATATGCCGGTGCTCGGTTTTCGGATAGGGCCATTCACGTATATTACTGATGCGAACAGAATTGATGAGTCTGAAAAAAATAAAATCAAAGGGACGGAAGTGCTGGTGTTAAATGCTTTAAGAAAACAACCGCATGTTTCTCATTTTACGCTTGATGAGGCAATTCAATTGTCTGAAGAACTTCAGGTGCATCAAGCTTACTTTACGCATATCAGTCATCAGCTTGGCAGACATCATCATGTCAGTAAAATCCTTCCCCAAAGCTGTGCCCTTGCGTACGATGGACTGACATTGCATTTTTAATATTTAACCTTTTGTTGTAAGGCTTAAATTTAATTTTGAGCATGCAACCTAAAAATAAAAACACCCTTCGGGCATATTTTACCTTTAGTATCCGTGAGAGAAAAGCGATCTATTTACTTTTAGTTCTGACAATTCTTTTCTTTTTGCTGCCTCATTTATTCCCTTATTTCATGAAGCCTGATACAGAAATCTTCAAAGATTCATTATCACTGCCATTTACGAAAAGCAATCCCAAAATTTTTAATGATAAAGGCAGATATAAATCAGAGAATAAAGAAACTAAAATAACAAAGCATCCGGTACATCTTTTTTATTTTGATCCAAATACAGCCACATTAGATCAGTGGCAAAAATTGGGTGTAAGAGAAAAAACTGCTGAAACGATTTTGAAGTATACAGCCAGGGGCGGTCGGTTTAAAACAGCGGACGTCTTAAAGAAGATTTGGGGACTTCCCGAAGAAACATCTCATCGCCTAATTCCTTTTGTAAAGATAGCAGAAGAGACCAAAAAAAATAAGATTCAAGAATATAGGAAAGCCCCCTCATTCATCAATACCAATCATGTTTTTATAGATGTCAATCTTGCTACTCATCAGCAATGGGAGTTGCTTAAGGGCATCGGACCGGGGCTCGCATCAAGAATTATTAAATTCAGAGAAAAGCTTGGAGGATTTATTTCGGCAGAGCAGGTGAAAGAAACCTATGGATTGCCGGATACTACTTTTCTCATGATTAAAGAAAAGTTGATCTTTAAAGAAGTCTCAGTGAAAAAATTAAATATTAATGTTTTGGGAGTCGAGGAATTAGCTAAACATCCCTATATACGATTTAAGGTTGCAAAAGCAATAGTGGCCTATAGAGATCAACATGTAGCGTATTCTTCTGTACAAGAACTTGAAAAAGTAATCTCTATTTCATCTGAAACATTCAAAAAAATGGAAAAATATCTTACAGCAGAATAAAATACTGCTAACACCTGTTAGCAATCGCTTATATTTGCATCCGCAAAACTAAAATAATCGAATATGGATTTCAGGCAGTCAGAAACAGTAGCTCAGGTAAGTCAGGCAGCGAAAGATTTTGCCCATCAATATATCAGACCAAATGTAATGGAGTGGGATGAGTCGCAGTATTTCCCCAAGTCTGCTTTACAGGAATTGGGAAAACTTGGTTTTATGGGGATCTTTATTCCGGAAGCTTATGGCGGAAGTGGTTTTGGATATCATGAATATGTAGCGGCCATTGTGGAGATTGCCAAGGTCTGCGGATCTGTAGGCTTGAGTGTGGCGGCACACAATTCACTTTGTGTCGGTCATATTTATTACTGCGGCAGTGAAGAGCAAAAGAAAAAATATTTACCTCAATTGTCTTCTGCTGATCATCTGGGCTGCTGGGCATTGACAGAACCCAACACAGGCAGCGATGCAGGTAATATGAAAACGACCGCTACCCGTGATGGAGATCACTGGATACTAAATGGAACCAAATGCTGGATTACGCATGGTATCAGTGCGGATATTGCGGTGATTATTGCCAGAACAGGTGAACCTAGAACCAGCGGCAACGCAACAGCATTCATCGTGGAAAGAGGAACACCCGGGTTCAATGCAGGTAAAAAAGAGAATAAACTAGGGATGCGCGCCAGTGAAACGGCCGAAATTATATTAGATAATTGCCGAATCCCTGATGCCAATCGTATTGGTGAGATAGGAGATGGTTTTCGTCAGGCATTGAAAGTGCTCGATGGTGGGCGAATTTCTATTGCTGCTTTATCATTGGGCATTGCAAAGGGTGCTTACGAAGCAGCACTGAAATATGCACAGGAAAGACATCAATTTGATCAACCTATTGCTAATTTTCAGGGTATTTCTTTCAAATTGGCTGATATGGCTACAGATATTGCCGCAGCTGAATTGTTGATTGCCAAAGCGGCAGACATGAAAAATAAAGGAGCGTCTGTGACAGAATCCGGAGCTATTGCAAAATATTTTGCCAGTGAAGTTGCCGTCCGCGTCAGTAATGATGCTGTTCAGATTTTTGGCGGATATGGATATACCAAAGATTTTCCGGTGGAAAAATATTATCGTGATTCTAAAC
>JBKDRQ010000288.1:0-5908 GCA_046341135.1 Bacteroidota bacterium | reverse complement strand
GAAACATTTTTTAGCTGCCTGCGGGAAACCGTACCCAGTGGTGTTTGTATATCCGTATGATCATCTACCGGTATACAAATATGGCCCTCCCGTAAACGTTGTGACAGCATCAGGGCAAAAGGGCGAATGGACTCGTCCGGGAAAAAATTAGCAAACTGAAAATCGACTTCCTGATACATATTGATGTCTCTCTGTAAATTATGGAGGAACAAATTATGGATAAAACATGAATTGTCAATTGAAAGCCTATATAAATATAGGCCATGCCGTTTTTTTCTTTACTACACAGATAACTCTTTCATATTCAATGAAAAGCGGTAATGATTTCTTATATAAGGATTTATTGATTATTTTAGTTTTTTAAACCACCAAAAATTGACTTATGAGTATTATCATCTTCTCTTCACTTGCTATTGCTTTATTTTCACTACTTGGTAAAATGCTTGCCGTATGGCAGAAAAAAGACCCTCCTGGTTTTAGCTCAGCCGGTAATTTATCGGAATCACTCAGACAAAGCACAAACTGGCAGCTGCCTTTAATTGTTCTGGGAGGCATTTTTATATTTATTTATAACCTTGCTGTCTACTTTGTTTACGGACTTTCATCGTTCCTCCATTTTCTTGCAGATCTGATATTGTGGGTATATGAAAATGTAATCAGGCAAACGATCGTTTTCATTTGGAAAATGTTTGTTCATTATGTTGTCCTGATTCCCTTTAAGGTGCTCGCAGCCACCGTTAACGGAACCATTTATATTTTCAATTGGATGCGTTATAAGAGCTTAATTTTTACCGCATTCATTTTTTATGGGGCAACTGCTCTGTTGGTATTCTTTCTGTACTTTCTTGAAATATATAATCTTGAAATAATATTGTTGGTTGCTGCAAGTTTATTGGCCACAGCCTATGTAACTGGTTTACATGCAGGCAAATCCAAGTCTGCCGGTATTACCAGTTTGACTTATATGGGTGGGTATTTACTCATTATTGTCATATTAGCCGGCTTTACTTATGTTTTTAATCAGGCAGACGGGATAAAGAACTGGGGTGCTGTAATATCCGGTGTGTTATACAGCCCGTCTGTTTTAGCAATTAGCTTATCAATTGTTTTGCTCTTATTGAGCTTTTTTATTTCCAATGCTGGTGCAGTTTACTTTGGCACAGCGTATAATGAAGGCCTCTTTAAATTTCTGAAAGGAGCCGTCACCTCATTATTTAACCGAAGCTGGTACTATTTGTTACAGCCCTTATTTACATTGCTGGTTGCAGCCATTCTTTTTATTATTCCGCTAATGCTGTTTAATAACAGTACTGATTTACTCAATGATATTGTTGTGCAACCGGTTGTTGAAAAAAGGAGCAATGAAATCAACCTCAAATTAAAAGAAACGGCCATTCTTGATAAAGTTGACCGCTATCTCAGTGCAGACAGCGCTGCTTCTTCTTTTGAGGCTGCAAAAGCAAAAATTGAAAAAGAGATTGTTCTTAATGAAGAGCTGGAACAGCATATGATCCTCAAAAATTATGTAACCGAAACTATTTCTTTCACTTCAATGCCCCGCCCGGTAATGCGTATAGAAGAAAGAACGGCAAACAAAAAGGCAGCGGAACAGAAATACACATCTGCAATAGAGAATATTAATAATGCAGTTAAGAAGTACAAAGATGATCTTAGCGCTAAAAAAGTAACGTTACAGCAGATGGTTTTTGATACTACGGGATCAAGTGATCAGTATGCCCAACAGCTGAGAATAGAAATTAAAAACTTAGATACTACTATTAACAGACTCGAGGGTATTGGTACGGCGCTTACATCTGCATCTGCCAAATATGTAAAACTTGTTGATGAAAGGAATCTTAGTTATAACCTCACATATTTCGGCTTTTTAGTTGCTAAGGTTATTCTGTTTTCTCTGTTAATGGCAATTTTCCTGGGCATATGGGCGAGTTCTTCAGCGCTGATCTATCCTATGCGCAATGAAAGCTATCTGATACGCTGGGTGTCAGATGAGAAGCAACGCAATCCTTATCAACCATGGGCTGCCTGGTTCTGTCTGCTTGCTATTGGATTTGCATCTCTTAACGGAAGCAAAATGCTTTCTTTGGGGTCATTGACACAAGGTCTTATTCCTCAGATCAGTAATTCTGAATCTGTTTCAGAAATGGAGGCTTCGGTAAATCAGGATCCTTCAGTTGTTATTCCTGATGATTCAGAAACTGACATTCCGGTTGCCGAGCAGATTCCTGCTGTTGATTCGGGAGCTGTTGCAATGAGTGAGCCCGAATCTACCGAGGGGATCAGCTATTCGGTAATTGTAAATCAAATTAATGTATATGAAAATCCGGATGCGTCTTCCCGGACAATCGGCAGTATTGATTATGGCGAACAGGTAAAGGTATTGGGTAGTTCTAATGGCTGGGCATTAATTTCTTATTATGATAATTCAATAAATGAAACAAGACCTGCTTATGTCATGATGGATGAAATCAGTCCGCAATAGGATTGTAAGTGGTCAGACTGTTATATATGGTTTCATTTTAATTATCATTGGTTTATATAACTGGCCATTCTAGCTCATAGCGTGAAGATAAAATACAGAATAAATAATTATAACTAACATTTTGCACAGGAGCCCAACAAGGAGTGTCTTTATCCTGAACCGTGAGTTTTTACAAATTTTTCAAATAAAAAAAGGGTTTAGAAAACTAAACCCTTTTTTGCAGACCTTGTCCCGATTTGCATCGGGACGATCCTCTGATGTGGACCCTGTAGGGCATGATCCTACGACCCCCTGATTATGAGTCAGGTGCTCTAACCAACTGAGCTAAGGGTCCGATTCGTTATCCGTTGCTCGTTCTTCGTTGGTCGAAAAAAACTGCGAGAAACGATAGACGAAATACGACGAACGATCGTCGGGCGACAAAGATAAATGAATCATCAATATATAAAAAGGAAAATGGGCAGCTATTCTATTTGGAAGAAACTTCTTCGAAGTCGATATATTCACCGGTAGCTTGCGGCTTTTTCTCCTCCTTTGGGTTTGTTGCCTGTGTCCGGCTCTGCTGCTGTGATTTAAAACCTTCCATCTGCTCCTGCATGGCATTCATCTGCTTCTTCACCTGTCCGGCTACCTTCGCTGCAGGAATCAGCAATTCAAAGATGAACTTGAATAAAATGTACACTAAAAATGCAATGAGCAGGGTCTTTAACATAGGAGCAAAGTTAATATATGCGACTGTTTCAGTTAAAGGATTATGCGTTAAAGTTGTCTGTCCCGAACCCCGAAAGCCTTCGGGGCGGGACTGTTGTCAGGTTGTCGTGGTGTTTTTTTTTCTTAACAACCCATACATCTCATGCATTACCTGCAGGTGCGGAGCCGTTAATACGGCAAGTCCTAAAAACACATATACCACCATCAACTCCTTATTGATAAACATAAATCCTCCAGTTCCGGCGAGAAGGATGCCCGCAACCGCTAAGAGGCTATAAAAAATCATCTGACGGATGGTTGTACGAAGACTATAATCACTGTGCTGTTTTAAATAAGCCAGAATATTTTTTAAGGATAAAAAGGAATGCCAGATGATAAAATAAAAAGTGAAGGATAAGATCATTGGCAATAGATACAGTATGCAAATCAATAAACCCAGATGTATGATGAACCTCTCTGAATGATAAGCATTGGTTTCATGTTTTGAAAAATATAGGATCGATGAAATGACAAAGGCAATAAATATGAAAGTCAGTATATAATACCGATAAATGAAAATTGATTGAATGAAATCTCCGGCTGCAATGCCGGAGGGAAAAAGATTGAACATGGGAATCAGCTCTTCAAAATGATGCAAAAGGATCATTCCCAAAATGAGCAGCCCGTACGTAATTACAAAGAGCTTGCCCGTGAATTTGTCGGTTTTAAAGTGATACAAATCCGTCTCTCCAAAATGATAGGCAGCGAAAATAACAAACAAGATATTTCCGATTACGGGGAAGAACCACAAAAGCAATCCAAATAAGCATAGCCTCATGATATAAATAAAAAGAAAACGTACCGGTGAAAAAGACTTATTCTTTTGCTGATCACTTGCTGTTGCTACCAGTAAATCTGCCGCTCCATGCGGTACGCCTAACAACAGCACGCCGGCAAAGAAAAAATACAACTGATGCTGATAGCTTATATCGGGGAAATACTGTTTTTGAATAAAGGCCAGGATCAGTCCGAAGGAAATAAGTAAATATTTGAGCATAGAGGGGAAATAAAAAAAGAAGGGTCGCATTATACGACCCTTCGCGAAAAAATTTAGGCAGTTTTTTCTGATTGAGCCAGACTGTAAATGACCAGTCCGAAGCCGATCTTATTAACGGCATCACCGATATTATAAATAATATCCATGTTTAATCCACCTATACCGAGGTCGGCAGCAGGAATTCCAAACAGACCACCGGGAGTTCCCACAATGTAACCGAGTGGATAGATCGCCCATCCCACCAATACAAACCAACCCAATGTTTTATTGGCTTTTGCAACGGCCGGAGAGGTGGCGGTAGCAAGTTTGGCTACTTCGCCAAACCATACCAGGTATACAATGTAGAAGTATGCCAGTCCGCTGATGACACCCCAAAGGACACTCTGATCTTTGTAGATCGTTTCTCCAAAATAACCGGTTACCAACATGATTACCGATGCAAAAATGAGTCGCCATAACAAACCAATTTTGGCGCCCGCTTTTTTAGTAATCAGATAAAATTCAACACACATCAAAGGAACGGTTAAAAGCCAGTCTACATACCGGAAGAAAGTGGGCGATTCACCGGTTTCCAGATTGTAGCCTCTCATGTAATAATAATGTACGGCAGCAATAAACGTAATAAGGCCTGAAACTAAAATGGAGGTCCGCCATTTCTTTTCTGTGTTGCTGAGTTCAAAAAAGAAAAACACCGATGCGGCCATCATTGCCATGGTACCTATAAAAAAGGTAAAGGCAACGTAGTTGTCATTAGCGATGGGCATAGCCCCTAATAAATGTAGATTCATACTACTTGGGTTTTGGTTAATAAAAGATTTATCCTAAAAAAGGTTAAAATCAGCTTTTAAGAAAGGGTAATCCACATATCGTATCTGCAACAGTAGAATTAAGCAAGCACAGGATCGTTTCAGGAGGGTCATTTACTAAAAAAGTAAACGAGCACAAATTCGGGTCTATAGATCCTTCAAAAACACATTAAAAATCAGGCAGATTTCTGATTTATATTATAAATGTAAAAATATTTGATTAAGAAAACAAATAAAATGTTTAAACAAAACGATTAAAAAATTAATTGTCAGTTTCCTTAGGCTCTCCTACCTTTGCAGCGTAAAATGCATTGAGGAAGGGAACGGGTTCGTTCCCTTCTTGCTTTCTGTAACATGACGTTAGAACAAAAAATAACACGTATAACGGAGCTGGCACAGGAAACCCTTGCCGAGGAGGCTATTGATTGCTTCCTCGTAGAGGTACGGCTTCGTCCGGGCAATAAAATTCAGGTTTTTTTGGATGCCGATGCGGGTGTTTCATTGGGTAACTGTACGAAAATTAATCGTAAACTGTACCCCAAAATCGAAACGGCGGGCTTTTTTGAGGCCGGAAATTTTGAATTGGAGGTATCATCTCCAGGCCTTGATGAGCCGCTCAGACTTCCCCGTCAATACAAAAAAAACATCGGCAGGGCTGTGGAAGTGATCATGAAGGATGGCAGAAAGATCTGCGGCAAACTGCTTGAAGCGGATGAGCAGTCTGTGCAAGTGGAAGAGACAAAAGGGAAAGGTAAAAAACAGGAAATCGTTTTACATACATTGTTAACAGAACAAATAAAAACAACAAAAATTCAAATTGTATTCTAAAGGCTCATCCATATTGAGCCGACTTAA
>JBKDRQ010000287.1:0-5276 GCA_046341135.1 Bacteroidota bacterium | reverse complement strand
GTTTTAGTGAGGGCGTAAAATTGATTCCGGAGATAGAACAGAAATTAAAAGAATATTCCCTTTATGTAGATCATCACCGGATTGTGGTGTTTAATTATAAGTTTGCCTCGCTTTATTTCGGAGCCGGAGAGTATGAAAAAGCCATTGATTATTTACAGGAGATTATCAACAGTCCCATTGATTTACGTATCGACCTTCACTCTTATGCACGTCTTCTACATCTGATCTGCCATTATGAATTGGGCAACTATGATATTCTCGATTCATTGGTGAAAGCGGTACATCGGTTTATGTTGCGTATGAAAAATCTGACAGTGGTAGAGGAAAAGATATTCCGATTTATCAAGAAGAACTATATCAGTCCGCAGGATATTAAAGATGGACTGAAAGTGTTACTGGAAGATATTCGTCATCTGGAAAAAAACCGGCACGAAACCAGAGCATTTGCTTATCTGGATATCATTTCGTGGGTGGAAAGTAAAGTGTATCATTCAACCATGCAAGAGATAATCAGAAATAAGTATCTGAAAAGCAAGCGCAAATAGTAAATAAAATTTGTTTTCTTCTCTAATATGCTTTTCTAAGCATGTCTGCATAAGCATCGGGAAGAATGCTTTCTTCCACAGCTTTTGCTGCCTTCTCTATATCATAAGCCACACGGATAAACTCTACCCGAATGCTTGCTTTATCGAATTTACTACTTTGTTCACTGATGTGTATCATTACATAGCATCCTCTCGGATCACCATCTTTAGGTTTGCCTACAGAACCCAGATTGATGGCATGTCTGTATGATTTTTTCCCTTCCACTTCATATTCGAAGATGCGGTGATAGGGTTTGTGGGTATGTCCAAAAAACATGATGTCTGCATGTGAAGACTCCATAATACGCATCATGCTGCTTTCATCACGATCTTCAAAAAGGTATTCATTGATTTTTCTGGGACTGCCATGTACCATCAGCATAAAAAGCTTGTCATTGTTCAGTTGATATTCCAGTTGAATATGCGCAGGAAGGGTTCTTAAATAATTACGTTCTTCTGCACCAATTAACTGATTCGTTAAAGCGATAGACTGGTTGCCCATATTTTTATCGTCTTCCGTTTTATAAGCACAGCCGCAATCACCCGAACTTCTGCCAACACCATAATCGTAGTTTCCAGCAATGGTGGGAATTTTTCTTTTTCTGATTTCATGGATGATTTCATTGGGCCAGATATTATAACCAACCAGATCACCCAGACAATAAACGGCATCCGGATTTCTTTCATCCATATCTTTCAACATCGCTTCCATAGCAGGAAGATTGGCATGGATATCACTGAATAAAGCAATTTTCATTGAAGATTATTTTAAGGTTGATGATTTAATTTTTTTATGCTGTTTCATTTGTTTTTAAGTATTTCCAAATAGGAATGGCTAGTACAGCACCCAATGTAGTAGCGGTAAGATAGATCCATAAATGCTGTGTATGTCCACTTACGAGGGCAGGTGCCAGTGATCTTACCGGATTCATGCTGGCTCCGCAGATCGGTCCGGCAAACATGGCTTCCAGCATTACGGTTGCTCCGATGGCAATACCGGCAAATAATCCTTTTTCCTTACTTCCGGTAGCGACATTCATGATCACAAACATTAAAATGAAAGTGAGTATACATTCCAGAATAAATGATTGAGTTGCTGTACCGGAGGGTATGGTTGCACCCAGTGTATCGTTTGAAGGGAATAAATATTTTAATATCAGGGATGCACATAATGCGCCGGCTGTTTGGCTTAATAAATATGGCATCACTTCTTTCACCGGAAATTTTTTTGCCATTGTAAATGCGATAGTTACTGCCGGATTCATATGAGCACCCGAAATATTTCCCACACTATAAATCATAGCCATGACGATCAGTCCGAAAGTCATAGCTACTCCCACATGCGTGATGGACCCATTGGTTTGTTGATTGATGATGATAGCGCCGGTGCCGCAAAATAGCAGCGCAAAAGTTCCGAAGAATTCAGCGATATATTTTTTCATTCTGTAAATATTAACAACAACCACTACCCGGTTGACAGGATTTGACTGATACGTTTTGAGCTTCCACATAATCATTTTGTCCAAATGAAGCGGGAACGCCGCAGGCGTCTGTAGCCAGACAAGTGGTTTGTTTGGGAATCAGCCGGAAAATATCCCCGTCGAAGTACACACTGTATTTCCCGATGGTGTCCGACTGATACTCTATTTCAATATCAAGATTGCCGATACCCAATTTGTTTTCGGATAATTTGATAATATTTAAAAGTTTTTGAGGTTTTAAACGATGTGAGTAATCATTGGCAAACCAAAGTTGTAAGGTTATCCATTTTTCTAATCTTTCCACGCCACCACAGTCGATAAAGTGTTTGGTAACGAGTCCGACTTCTGTAATATGAAAATGATCAGGCACATTCGAACCTGATGGTAACCGAAACTGAATGTTTTCGGTTTTGGACAGAGCAGCTTTAAATTCGGATAAATTCATATAGTGTATTTAAATGTGATCAGCAGCAGTTGGATTTTTTCTTTTCCAGTTTTGTAACGATGCCGGAAAAATAGTTTTGTAATTTCTCCAGCGCTTTTTCATCTATACAATAACAAATAGTATTTCCTTCAATGTCTCCTTTAATGATGCCCGCATTTTTGAGTTCTTTGAGATGTTGGGAAACCGTAGGCTGTGCAAGGGGGATTTCATTGACGATATCACCGCAAATACAGGAGTCTACTTTCAGCAGATAATCAATAATGGCTACTCTGGCCGGATGACCAAGTGCTTTGGCAAGCGTGGCGATGGCGTTTTGTTTATCTGTAAAAAGTGAAGTGTTCGATGCTCCCATTTATGATTTATTTATTGCAATATTACGATAAAGATTTAATCTTTACCGCAACATTCCTTAAATAAATCGCTATTTTCTATAGCATTGAAAATTTCTTCTTCTATTTTATAAAAAGAGGAATTCGTTCCTTGTTCATCACCCCTTCCAATACCATTGGTAATAAACACAAGGCCTATTTTGTTTTCCGGATCTGCAAAGGCATCACTAAATAATCCATAAGCTTCACCTGCGTGACCAAATAAGCTTTTACTTTTTGAAAATATAATATCGTTTTTAGGAGTAGAGGTGATTCTGTGTATACCAAGTCCCCAGCTTCTGAACAAGCCATTGTATGAATTACCATTTTTTTCATCAAAAGACCAGTGGTTATCCAGCATTGTTGAGATGCTTTCAGGTTGCAGTACTGCAATATTATGATCGGAGGGATTCATTAAGTACATCAATAGTTGTGCAAGATCCAATGCAGAACATCGCAGCCCACCTTGCGGCCCAAATCTTGCACCATTCGTTCCCGGTAAATAATCGTCTAAGTTTTTATAAATAGGTTTTTTTCCATGGTAATCATCAAACTGAGGCACCCATGAATTTTTTGATTTTCTATACAAAACAGCAACTTCATTAATATTTTCCAAATCATTTACATTGAAAGAGGCATTCATGCCGAGCGGCTGTAATATATTTTTCAAGCAATATTCATCAAATCGTTGTCCTGATATTTTTTCTATAATGGTTCCTAATATAACGAAGTTAATATTGGCATAATCAAAGTAGGAACCCGGTTTGTGCTTGCTGAATATTACAGTTGTATAGTAAGTGCCCTTTGGTGTGAGCAGCTCACTTAAGTTTGGTACCGGATCTTTGCCGGAGGCCATCAGAAAAGAATCATAAGCAACTCCATCAATAACAGAAGACCTGTGGGACAATAACATTTTAGCAGTTATATGCGTATTGGTATGATTTGGATTAATTATTGGGTAGCCGAGTATATTGCTGATGTCTTCATCAAGATTCAGATAGCCTTTTTCAGCCAGTTGCATAGCGGCCATGGCCGTAATTATTTTTGAAATGCTGGCAATACGAAATTTTGTCTTATTATTTACATATAAGGTTCTCTTGTAATCAGCTTTTCCGTAATAAAGGGTATCAATAATTTTGTTTTGATAAAAAGTGATGAGTGCTCCACCCATCATATCATGCTTTTCAGCAAGTGTATAGAAGTCTTTCTTTAAATGTTGGCCTATCAGTTGAGGTGTCCATAAGAAATAAGATAATATTATTTTTAAAAACAATCTCATTGCTTATGGAGAAGATGTTGAATTATAAAACGCTCTTCACTACGTTATAAATGACTTTGGGACTTCCTAATGTGTAATAATGCAACACCGGAACTCCATAGGCTTTAAGTTCTTTCGATTGCTGAATCAGCCATTCAGTACCTACTTTTTTACAATCTTCATCTGTTTTGGCTTTCATCATTTCGTTGCTGAGCTCAGTAGGAATATCTACATGAAAGGTTCGGGGAATAACAGAGAGCTGTTTTTTGGTAGTGAGAGGTTTTAATCCGGGAATGATAGGAACCTGAATTCCGATAGCGCGACATTTTTCAACAAAAGCGAAAAATTTACTGTTATCGAAAAACATTTGTGTCATAATATATTCAGCTCCGGCATCCACCTTCTCTTTAAGCCGCTGCATTTCGATTTCCATATTGGGGCATTCGAAGTGTTTTTCCGGATAGCCCGCTACACCGGCACAAAAATCGGTACGGAATCCGTCGCGGATATCTTCTTCCAGATATATTCCGTTATTTAAGCTGATGGTTTGTTTTAAAAGGTCCAGTGCATATTTATGACCTTCCTGATGGGGTTCAAAAAAGGTTTCATTTTTAGCTGCATCTCCCCGTAATATCAGCACATTTTGTACACCAATAAAGTTTAAGTCGATCAGTGCATCTTCCGTTTCTCTTTTGGAAAACCCACCGCAAATCAGGTGCGGCACTGCATCTATATTATAATGGTTTTGAATAGCTGCACAAATACCTACCGTACCCGGACGCTTTCTTACTTCTACTTTTTCAAAAGTGCCATCCAGTTTTTTCTTGAATACATGTTCGGCGCGGTGATAGGTAACGTTAATGAAGGAGGGTTTGAATTCCATTAGCGGGTTCAAGTGATCAAAAATAGAATTGATCGTTTTCCCTTTCAGTGGAGGAAGGATTTCAAATGAAACCAATGTTTTATCTGACCCTGAGATATGTTCTGTTACCTTCATATTATGCGAATTTAAATGCTTCAGCTATTGATAGCCAAATAGTTTGAGGGTAGAATTACTGCAAACATATAACAGGCCGGCCGCTTCTGCAAAGATTGTTTTCGGGTGGTCTTGTGGCTGTTTGCAAGGTTTTTTAATCAATA
>JBKDRQ010000286.1:0-6069 GCA_046341135.1 Bacteroidota bacterium | reverse complement strand
GATGCCAAGCAAAAGGCCAATAAAGAGGCGCGAAAGATTGTCATTCAAACTATTCAGCGTACTGCTGCCGAGCAGACGATTGAAAATACGGTGACCGTTTTCAATCTGGAATCAGATGAAATGAAAGGGCAGATTATTGGTCGCGAAGGACGTAATATCCGCGCCATTGAGGCCGCTACCGGAGTTGATCTGATTGTGGATGATACCCCCGAAGCTATTCTGCTTTCCTCTTTTGATCCCCTCCGTCGTGAGGTGGCTCGTTTGAGTTTGCAGCGTCTGGTGGCCGACGGAAGGATTCACCCTGCCCGTATTGAAGAGGTAGTTGAAAAAACCAGAAAACAACTGGAAGAGCAAGTAATGGAGATCGGAGAAAGAACGGTAATTGAACTGGGGATTCACGGTTTGCATAAAGAACTGATCAGAATGGTAGGTAGAATGCGTTTCCGTTCTTCTTACGGACAAAACCTGTTAATGCATAGTCGCGAAACAGCCAATCTCTGTGCCATTATGGCTTCCGAACTCGGCTTAAATGCCAAGCTTGCAAAAAGAGCAGGATTGTTGCACGATATCGGGAAAGTACCGGATGAAGAAACTGAACTGAGTCATGCACTGTTAGGAGCCAAGCTGGCAGAGAAATATGGTGAAAATCCAGCCGTTGTTAATGCGATCGGCGCGCACCATGATGAAATGGAAATGCAATACGTGATTTCTCCCATTATACAGGCCTGCGACGCTATCAGCGGAGCCCGTCCGGGAGCAAGAAGAGAGATCATGCAGCAATATATTCAGCGTATCAAGGATCTGGAAAATCTTGCCCTTGGATTCCAGGGGGTAGAAAAGGCCTATGCCATCCAGGCGGGGAGGGAGCTGAGGGTAATTGTGGAAGCCGATAAGGTTACAGATTCCGTCTCAGATACCATGAGTTTTGCTATGGCACAGAAAATACAGACCGAAATGGTATACCCCGGCCAGATTAAAGTAACAGTTATCAGAGAGAAAAGAGCAGTAAACGTAGCCAGGTAAAGTTTTCCCAAGTTTTTTCGGGCATATATTTCCGGAATTGGCGATATTCCTATACCTTTGCCGTCCTTAAAATTTTGAGTTATGAATTCCGCAATCGCGTTCGTACATGAGCAGCTTACCGTAAAAAAAGAATTTCCTGCATTTAAAGCGGGTGATAATATTACTGTTAACTACAAGATTATCGAAGGGGGTAAGGAGCGTATCCAGAGTTTCCGCGGCGATGTTATTAAGCGTCAGGGACAGGGTGCTACGGCCTCTTTTACCGTAAGAAAAATTTCTGACGGCATTGGTGTTGAGCGTTCTTTCCCGGTAAACTCTCCCAATATTGATTCTGTTGTTTTGAATAAAGTGGGTAAAGTAAGCCGTGCTAAATTATTTTACTTACGCGAAAGAAGCGGTAAAAGTGCTCGTATTAAGGAGAAGCGCGTAAAATAAAATTATAAATTAAGATAATTGATTGCTTGCAGATACGTTTATTAGTTTATATATTGTATCAGATTTCCGAATCCTTAGAAAACAAACAACAGTCCATCCTATCGAAATTATTTCTTTATAAACTAAATTTCGTTTCGATTATGAAAAAGATGTTTGTTTGTTTCGCCGTACTCACCTTGTTCTTGATGTCCTGCAGCCGTGGTATCTCTCCTTATCAGGCAGCTAACGGCAAAGCCGGAAAATGTGGCACAAGATATGTTCGCTAATAGTTAAGCTGAGTACAACCGGCATTTAATGCCGAAAAATAATAAAACCTCCAATTTGGAGGTTTTTTAATTTCTTATCCGTTTCTTAAACCGTAATTTTGCAATAGAACTCAAATATATATCAACATTCATTATGGATACTCTATTTATTGTATTAGGCGTTTTGGGAACACAGGAGATCATCATTATTGCCATCATTATACTGCTCATGTTTGGCGGTAGAAAAATCCCTGAACTGATGAAAGGGGTGGGCAAAGGCATCCGCGAATTCAATGATGCGAAAAACTCAGTTCGCAAAGAAATTGAAGAAGGGGCTACAGAAACCCCTGCAGATGCAAAAAAATAAGCAGACTCTGATCTTCTCATTCCAATTTATTGCTGCAACGCAGAAGTATTTCTATTGTTTTCGTTTTCCAACATACCAAATTACCACCAAGAACTTCTAAGTAAAAAGATCTCTTGCGAAGATGCTGTTAAGCATTATGTAGCTCAGTGTCAAAACAAGAAAGATCTAAACGCCATCGTTCATTTGTTTGAAGAAGAAGCTTTACAAAAAGCTATTCAACTAGATCGGCAAAGAGCTGAGGGCAAACCAATGGGCAAACTACATGGTGTAGTATGTACCATAAAGGATGTTATTCTCTATAAAGACCACCCTGTTTCAGCGGCTTCTAAAATACTGGATGGGCTGATTGCTCCTTTTCATGCAACCGCCATCCAAAAATTACTGGATGAGGAAGCCATCATTATCGGCACGGTTAATTGCGATGAATTTGCCATGGGCAGCAGCAATGAGAATTCCTATTATGGTCCGGTGAAAAATGGGCTTGATCCGGAAAGAGTGCCCGGTGGTTCCTCCGGAGGATCTGCCGTGGCTGTGCAGGCAGGACTTTGTATGATCAGCCTGGGAAGCGACACGGGAGGTTCTGTACGTCAACCGGCTGATTTTTGCGGCATTGTAGGATTTAAGCCCAGTTATGGCAGAGTGAGCCGCTACGGACTTATTGCTTATGGGTCCAGCTTCGATCAGATTGGTGTTTTATCCGAAAATGTTGAAGATGCTGCACTGACACTCGAAGTTATTGCCGGAAATGATGCGTTTGATGCAACGGCTTCATCTACCCCTGTCCCCTCCTACTTCAAAGACATAACCAATACAGCAATCAGCAAACCGCGCATCGGTTTTTTTAAGGAGATGCTGGAACATAAAGGACTGGATCCTGAAATACGTAAACAACATGAATATTTTTTAGATCAGTTGCGGACAGAAGGATATGATGTACATCCAATCAGCTTCGATCTGCTTGATTATATTGTACCCACTTACTATGTGCTCACCACCGCTGAAGCAAGCAGTAATTTATCGAGATACGATGGAATACGCTATGGCTATCAAAGCAAGGGAATAACAGAAGACCTGAATGATTTTTATGCAACAAACAGATCAGAAGGGTTTGGCAAAGAAGTAAAAAAACGTATCATGCTGGGAACTTTTGTATTAAGTGCCGGCTATTTTGATGCTTATTACACCAAAGCACAGCAAGTAAGGCGATTATTGCTGGATGAATGCAGCCGCGTGTTTGATACCGTTGACTACTTACTGATGCCAACAGTACCAGGGACTGCTTTTAAAATAGGCGAAAAAATTGCTGACCCTATTGAGATGTATCTGGCAGACATATATACAGTATTTGCCAATCTTACCGGCATTCCGGCTATTTCACTTCCTTTATTTAAACATAGCAACGGGTTGCCTTTTGGTTTGCAGGTACACGCCAGGCATTTTAATGAAACAGGGTTGTTTCAATTAGGTAGTCAATGGATGAAAATGTTTCATAAATCATAAACCCAATTCTATTTGACTTTAAGATGTATGCGTCCGGGGATCATCCATATGATCATGCTCATTATCATTTTATCTGCTTCAGGCAGTTCTGATATTCTGTGGGCACAACAAAATACTTTGCCCGAAACTTCAATAGACAGCATAAACAGGCAGGCGGAAACACAGGCATCTCGCTATGGGTTTCAGTCACTTTTCAGTCAGCAACAATTCAATACCAACTTCCCTTTCAATCATAGTATTCATCCGGAGGCATGGGGTTTCATTCAGGACTATTTACAAAAACAGAAAAAGAATCTCACACAAATGAAAGGTTGGGCATTGCCCTATTTTAACCTTATTGAAAATATTATGTCGCAGTACAATCTGCCCAAAGAGTTAAAATATCTTGCTGTAATAGAAAGTGGTCTTTCTACACATGCCATCAGCTGGGCCGGTGCGCGGGGGCCTTGGCAGTTAATGCCGGAAACCGCACGTCAGTATGGACTGGAAGTGAACCGATGGACGGATGAACGCACAGATTATTTTCGCAGCACTCATGCTGCAGCAAAATTATTAAGTGTTCTCTATAATGATTTACAAGATTGGCTGCTGGTGATTGCGGCCTATAACGGCGGTCGGGGAAGAGTCGATGCCGCCATCAAAAAAAGTGGCAGCAAAAATTTCTGGAAGCTGCAATATTTTTTACCCGAAGAGAGCAGAATGCACGTAAAAAAATTTATTGCCACGCACTATATCATGGAAGACAAAAAAAAACCTGATTTAAGCACTGATACATACCTAACAACAAAAAACAAAATAGACACTATTGAAGCAGGAATGTCTGTGCAGGAAATTGCCGGCAAATTCAACTCGGCAGTAATGGCAAAACACCTGCTGCTTGACCTGAATTATTTTAACTTTCTTAATCCCGGATTAGACCAAAAACTCGGAGAGAATAAAACATTTCTATTAAAGTTACCTACAGAAAAAATGGAAATCTTCAACGCTAATCGATATACAATCCTGAGTGAAAGCATACACTTATTACTTCGTTTTTACGGAAACGAAGAACATACAAATTAATTTCCTAAAGTATCTGAATTGCCCGATCAAAAAAAGAAAACTCCGGGAAAGAAAAATTAAGAAAACCAGCTGCATCCTTATGATAACACCTGCGATATTGCCCCCGCTTTCAGCAGGCATTCCTCATATTCACGTTCCGTATCTGCATAACCGGTAATGCCGCTGCCTACATGATAAGAAAGATGTTTTGTTGATTGGTCATAGGCAATACTTCTTATCACAACATTAAAATCAAAATCGCCTTCAGGAGTTATATAACCCAATGCACCGGAGAAAATACCTCTTGCCGTCGGTTCATACCGGTCAATCAATTCAAGTACGCGTTTTTTAGGGGCTCCTGTCATACTTCCCATCGGAAACGTTGCACGAATAATATCTGAAAATTGTATTCCTTCACGCAAATGCCCGCTCACCGTTGAAATCATATGATGTAAATGCGGGAAAGTATAAACTCCAAATAACTCTTCCACCTGCACAGATGCCGGCAAACAAACCCTGCTTAAATCATTTCTTACCAGGTCAACCACCATCACATTTTCACTCTTCTCCTTTGTGCTTTCCGTTAAATAAATTTTCAAACGATTATCTTCCTGCAAATCCTCTTTATTCCTTTTGACGGTTCCTTTAATAGGTTGGGAAAAGATCTTGTCTCCCTGTCTGGCTATATAACGTTCCGGGCTGGCACAAAGCAAATACAAATCGCCTATTCTGTAATAAGCAGCAAAGGGATTGGGTGAAATGGATGCCAATTGCTCATATAAACCTAAAGGATTCACCCGTGCATCTTCTGCAATAAATTCTATACAATAATTCAACTCGTAACAATCTCCACGCAGAATATGAGCCTTTACCTGTTCCAACCGCTTCAGATAATCTTGCCTGGAAATCGTTTCGCAAAGCTTTACCGGCGCAGAAACACTTGAGGCATGATCTTCTTCAACAGAAAGTATATCATTAAAAATCTGTTCATGATCTTCCTGCAAACTACCTACCCGTAAATTATTTTCATCTAAACGAATAATTACCTGAGGAATAAAGAAAAATAAATCGGGGAATGGCACACCACATTTCTTTTCAGAAAAAACTGATTCTGTTTCACCTTGTAAATTATATCACAGATGAACAAAACACCACTCCTGATATTGATCCTTAAAGACCTGCAATCCATGCAAAGCATTACCAGCTTTCAGAAGAATGGATTGATGAATACCTGCTGCAGCGAGGCATTCATGTTGCTTATTGGGTAACCGGTAAGCATGACTGTCCAAAAAACAACAAGTGCCGGACTGATTACACCAGCGCAGCACTTGTTGTTTTGTTTTATTAAAATCTTTTACCGGGAAAGATCGGAATGTTCTGTTCACAAATTGATTTAAAAGTCATCGTCGTCGTCGTCAAAATCATTACCACCACCCATTAAATCGAATTCATTGAAGT
>JBKDRQ010000285.1:0-4482 GCA_046341135.1 Bacteroidota bacterium | reverse complement strand
GCCATCACAGGCACAAAAAAAGACTAAAGACAAGAATTCTAGCGGAAATATCAAAAATTCCACTGCTCCTGCAGACTCTGTCATAAAAACAGACCTCGATGCTTACAAAGAGATTGTCACCAAAGAAGCTGTATCTGATCCTGGCCTTTTTACCGTACATAAGGTAAAAGAAAAATGGTATTGGGAAGTTCCCGACTCTCTGCTAGGCAGAGATTTGCTAGTGGTATCCCGTATTTCAAAATCTGCCACCGGGCTTAGCAATGGATTCAATGGATATGCCGGTGACATCATCAATAATAATGTTATCCGTTTTGAATCGGGGCCCAATAAGAAGTTATTTTTAAAGAGAGTTTCTTACGATCAGCGTGGATCAGATGAAAACGGTATGTACAAAGCAGTCGTCAACTCCAATATACAGCCCATTATGCAAAGCTTCGACGTGAAATTCCAGGGAAAAGATTCTACTGCCCCCCACTCCTATATAATAGAAGCTACTGAATTTATGAATAATGACAACGAAGTATTATTCTTTAATCCGCGTATCAAAACATCACTTCAGCTGGGTGGTCAACAAACTGATAAATCCTATATCCAATCAGTTAAGTCCTATTCGCTGAACATGGAAATTAAAACTGTTAAAACTTATAGTAAGAGTACAACCGGTGCAGTACCCGCCGGCTTTGGCCCCTCTGCCTTCACGCTTGAACTCAACAGCTCAGTTTTGCTTCTACCCAAAAAGCCTTCAAAGTCCAGATACTTTGACCCAAGGGTAGGATTTTTCACGCGCGATTACACCGACTTCGATGCAAACCCTCAGGGTGTAAAAGAAATTCAAATGGCGGTAAGATGGAAACTGGAACCTAAAGAGGAAGACATTGAAAAATATAAAAAAGGAATATTAGTGGAACCCAAAAAGCCGATCATCTATTATATCGATCCCGCTACTCCCAAAAAATGGATTCCCTACTTAATGCAGGGGGTCAATGACTGGCAGGTGGCTTTTGAAAAAGCCGGTTTTAAGAATGCCATTTTCGGAAAAATGGCGCCTACTCCTGAAGAGGACAGCACCTGGAGTCTGGAAGATGCCCGCTTCAGTGCCATCGTATACAAACCTTCCGAAGTGCAAAATGCCAGCGGCCCGAACGTACACGACCCACGCAGCGGAGAGATCCTTGAGAGTCATATCAACTGGTATCATAACGTAATGGAGTTGCTCCGCAACTGGTATTTCATCCAAACATCCCCCACCGATACCGGAGCCAGAAAGATGATCTTTGATGATACGCTGATGGGTGAACTCATTCGTTTCGTATCTGCTCATGAAGTGGGACACACTTTAGGCCTGAGACATAATTTTGGTTCTTCGTCTACGGTGCCTGTTGATAGTCTGCGTAATAAAAAATGGGTAGAAGAGAACGGACATACTCCCTCCATTATGGATTATGCCCGCTTTAATTATGTAGCACAACCCGAAGATAAAATCAGCAGGGTGGGCTTATTTCCCCGAATTGGCGATTATGATAAATGGGCCATCGAATGGGGCTATCGCTGGATGCCCGAATATGAAAATGCCGCAGATGAAGCTGTCGCCTTGCAAAAAATTACTACAGAAAAATTAAAGAATAAAAGATTGTGGTTTGGCACTGAAACAAACCCCGATGATCCGCGCTCGCAAAATGAGGATCTGGGAGATAATGCCATGAAAGCAGGTGCTTATGGTATTAAAAATTTGCAACGCATCGTGCCTAATCTGGTCGCCTGGACAAAAACACCGAATGAGAGCTATCAGCTGCTGCAGGAAATGTATAGCCAGGTCGTTTCGCAATTTGGCCGCTATCTGGGACATGCAGCCAAAAACATCGGAGGGATTTATGAAACGCCTAAGATGAACGACCAGGCTGGCGAGGTATATGCATTCACGCCAAAGAATACACAGCAGGAAGCTTTGAAATTTTTAAATGAACAGATTTTTACCACTCCCAAATGGCTGATCCGTGCTGATATTTTTGATAAAACCGGAGAATCCGGGCTAACGGTGATCAGCAACCGACAAGAAATTATTTTACAAAAGATCCTGAACAATACCACGCTGAATAAATTATTTGAAATGGAAACCCGCCCCAACATACCCCCCTACAAAGCAAGTACGTATATGGGCGAACTAAGGAGTATGGTATTCAGCGAACTCCCCTCCCGCTCGTCAATTGATATTTACAGAAGAAGTCTGCAAAAGATTTATGTAGAAAGATTGATTGCACTGCTACCCTCCGCTACTCCTGCAGCAACTACAGGATTGAGTTTCTTAATGTTTACCGGTCCGATGCTTAATGCTAAAAACTCAGATATCTATTCTTTGGTGAAAGGAAATTTAAGATCATTGAGAACTGACATCAATGCAGCATTACCTACTATTTCAGACAGCATGACCAAAATGCATTTGCAGGATCTGAATGAAAGGATTACACAGGCGCTAGAGCCGAAATAGGTTGAAGGTTGTTGGTTGCCCGTTGTCAGTTGTCCGTTGTAAGTTGTCGGTTTTTATTAAATCATAAATAGATAACAAATAACTTCATTGTACATATAAAAAACGAAACAAGACTATTCTTTTATGAAAAATCTTCTTATCCCCACTTTTATCATTATAATCATCTCATGTAATAATAATATGCAAGAAAAGAAATCTTATCAATGGCCGGATGCCCAGGCTCCGGTGGCTATGCAAAAAGAACATCTCCGCGTGATACATGGTGACACGGTCAATGATCCATATTACTGGTTGTATGATTATTTCGGGAAAGGGCCCGACAGCACAAATGTCATCAACTATCTAAAGGAAGAGAATGCATATACCGATACCATGATGGCTGGCACCAAGACATTGCAGGAAAATTTATTTAATGAAATGAAAGGGCGGATCAAGGAAAAAGATGAAACGTCACCGATATTCGACAATGGCTACTACTACTATACCCGTACCGAAGAAGGTAAACAATACTATAAGTACTGCAGAAAAAAAGGAAGCCTGAATGCTCCTGAGGAAATCTTATTAGATGTGGATGCGATGGCGAAGGATAAATCTTATTTTTCCGTATCAGGCTTTGAAATAAGCGACGACAATAAATTACTGGCTTATGCAGTCGACGAGGTAAGTCGCAGACAATATACCATTCACATCAAGAATCTGGAAACCGGAGAGACCTATAAAGATGCTATCCCCGATACACAAGGTGATCCTTGTTTTGCAGCCGACAACAAAACTATTTTCTATACATCCAATAACCCCAAAACACTTCTTAGCGAAAAAATAAAAAGACATGCGCTGGGAGAAGACAGCAATAAAGATATTGTT
Source organism: Bacteroidota bacterium (assembly GCA_046341135.1). GTDB lineage: Bacteria > Bacteroidota > Bacteroidia > Chitinophagales > Chitinophagaceae > Lacibacter. Next base: position 1,133 of record JBKDRQ010000285.1, on the reverse strand, counting down.
GTATATGAAGAAAAAGACAAAAGCAATTACATAGGCGTAGGCAGAAGCAAGAATAAAAAGTTTATCATCATTGTATCACAGGCGATTTTAAGTAGCGAGGTGAAAATTATTGACGCCTTTAATCCTATTGCCCCTTACAAAGTATTTGCTTCCAGAATGAAAGATGTTCTTTACAGCATTGTACCGCTGGAAGATAAATTTTTAATTGTCACCAATAAGGATGCAAAGAATTTCCGACTGATGGAATGTCCGGCAGATAAAACTGAAAGCGCAAATTGGAAAGAAGTAATTCCGCATCGCACAGATGTTTTATTAAAAGGGGTAGATGAGTTTAAAGACTTTCTGGTACTGGAGGAAAGAAAAGACGGGCTCACACATTTAAGAATCATTCAGCGGAAAGATAATGCGGAACATTACATGACTTTTGAGGAGCCTGTTTATACAGCAATGCCAGGGGCTAACCCTGAGTATAACTCAAAATTATATCGGTATAATTATACCTCTCTCGTTACTCCGAACAGTATTTATAATTATGATATGACTACGAAAGAGAAGAAACTTCTTAAGCAAAAAGAAGTCTTAGGCGGATATGATCCGAAGCAATATAGTTCTGAGCGATTGACCGCTACTGCAAAAGACGGAACAAAAATTCCGATAAGTATTGTGTATAAAAAGGGGTATAAAAAAGACGGCAATAGTCCACTCCTTCTTTATGGTTACGGAAGTTATGGGATTAGTATGGATGCTACATTCAACAGCAACAGAATCAGTTTACTGGATCGTGGATTTGCTTTTGCCATAGCGCATATCAGGGGCGGAGAGGATCTGGGAAGGCAATGGTATGAAGACGGAAAGTTAATGAAGAAGAAAAATTCATTTACCGACTTCATTGATTGCGGACAATATCTGATTGATAATAAATTAACAAGTAAAGAGCATCTCTACGCGCAAGGAGGTAGTGCAGGAGGATTACTAATGGGAGCCGTTACCAATATGGCACCGGATATGTGGAACGGTGTCATTGCACAGGTGCCCTTTGTAGATGTTATCAATACAATGCTCGACGAAAGCATTCCGCTTACAACAAACGAGTTTGATGAATGGGGAAATCCTAAGAATAAAGAAGCTTATGA
>JBKDRQ010000284.1:0-2611 GCA_046341135.1 Bacteroidota bacterium | reverse complement strand
TAACAGACGCCCCCGATATGGGCTTACCATCTTCTCCTTTAACCGTTCCGGAAATTTCTTTTTGCTGAGCAGCAACAATCAGAGATGCAAAAAGCATCAAAAATAATGATAGCACTTTTCTCATTTGCTTAAGTTTTGGTGAACAAATCATTATAAATTTAAAAATTAAATATCAAAAAACAAAGAAATTTTGTTTAATATTTTTTCAAAACGACTAAACGCATAAAAGAAAATGAGATAAATCATTAATTCTAAAGAGGCATGATTTCGTCATTTATAAGAGGGAAGACAGTGAGTCAATCCATGGATATTCCATAGCTATGGACGGGCGCTATAGATCATAAATATAGCCGGTCGCTTATGAAAATCCAGCTTTAATTTTCTCCATTCAGCAACAGGTTTACTGATAATTTGCTCCCTAGGGGCAGTAATATCTGCCGCTACACATAAAAAAGTATGAGCATGACAGTTTTTGAGTATAGCCTCCAATAATTTTTGATTTCGATAAGGTGTCTCAATAAAAATCTGCGTTGTGCGGGTCTTCGCCGATAATTCTTCCAGCTGTTTTAATTTTTTATTTCTTGCCGTCTCTTCCACCGGCAAATAACCATGAAAACTAAATTGCTGTCCATTAAAGCCACTGGCCATCAAGGCAAGCGTTATTGAACTTGGTCCAACGAGTGGTTTAATAGTTGCGTTAAGCTGATGTGCCAATGCTACCAATTCCTGGCCGGGATCAGCGATACCCGGACAACCGGCCTCGCTAACAATTCCAATGGTTTTACCTTCTTTAAGTTGCTGAGAAAAGATCTGCTTAATTTCTAAGGTCATCTCTTTTATCGTAAACCATTGATAATTGTCGATTATCATCTTTGGGTTCAGCTTCTTAAAATATCTTCTGGCCGTACGTTCATTTTCCACAAAGAACACATCACATGCCAGCACCGCATCCTTTATGTACTGTGGTAAAGGATTGAGCACATCCTCGTCAAGCGGAGCAGGTATAAGGTAAACAGCAGCCATCAGGGTTCATCATTTTGATGATACAGACTTAAGGTGGCCGCAATAACTGCATAAGCAGGTGCCAACACCCAACCAATAACCGGCAGAAGATGCATCAGATAAAAAACCATTCCGTTGCCGATTGCCAACCCTTTTTTACTACTGATAAATGCCACACTTTGTGAAGGTGTCAGCTTATGCCGTTCCGCACTGTAATCGAGCATGGAAAAACCATAATAGTAACACTCTATGAAAAATGCCATTATGGGCGCAACCCATCCCACCAGAGGGAGCAGAGAAAAAAGCAAAATACTAAAGATGTATACCGTTTGCCACAAGGTATTTCGAAGGGCTACCCGTATACCCCTCCACATATCCCTGAGCAGTTGTGCCGGATCAAAATAAGTTGTTTTACCCTCAATAATATTTTCTGTCTGCTCGCTCAGCCAAGCAAATACAGGAGAGCCTACAATCAGAAACATAAACTTAAACAACGAAAAATAAAAAAACAGCAGGATCAAACGGAATATAAGAGAGCCGGTAATAAATAAAAAATTCAGAAAATCATTCTGCATGCTGTCGAGCCACTGTTTTACCCCAACTGTTTCAAAAAGCCACTCCAAAAAATCACCGGAAGATCCCCAAAAAAACCACATGCCTGTAAAAAAAATGATGGCGTAAATAATACCGGGGATGATAATCCACTTCCACAATCGATGACGATTAATGAACTCATGTGCCCTGAAGTAGGCCTGAAAGGATATGACAAGTTCTTTGAGCAAGTAATTTTTTTAGCGAAAGCAAAGTACGACAAAATAAAAATTATCTCACACTATCTAAATGAAATAATTTAAACTATACTTTAACATAAAATAATCACAACAACTTTCAAGTGATTAAATTACTAATTTAATTTACACCCGATTTTTAACACCTGATAAAATTACTAATCTATGAAGATGCATCACATCTATCACCTCCCTCATGCACAAAATTCTGATATTTATCTAAGAAGCAAACACATTAAGATTTTATTATCACTGTTGGTTATTTCATTCAATCAGCATGTTTTTTCTCAGCAAATCATCTATTCAACCGACTTCGGTAATACAGGAACAGCTTTAGGATCATTGGCGCCCGGCTGGGCATCTTCAGGATCTAATCATCTGCAGATTTCCACCAATGCAATATCCAATAATTATATTTCACCTATTGCTGCCTCCGGAGCAGGGAATCTCTGCGATTGTGGCAACAGCTCTGGCACTGCCATTGCAACAATCAGCTCCGGAATAAGCACCATCAATTTCGAAGAGATTCGTGTGCTATTTGGCTATCGCCGTACAGCTGCCTATAATGGAACGGTTAATCTTGAATGGAGCATTGACGGAACAAACTGGAATCAACTACCTTTTACCGCCTTAAATAATAGTAGCTGGTCACTGGCAAATACAACATGGTTTACACTGCCCGCCACTGCCAGCAATCAGAAAGATCTTAGCTTCAGATTCATATTTACAAGAAACAGTACAGGTCAAGAAAATTTCAGAATTGATGATTTCTATGTATTGGGCAAATCAACAACAGGCATTACTCAACCTCATCATTATTT
>JBKDRQ010000283.1:0-3016 GCA_046341135.1 Bacteroidota bacterium | reverse complement strand
GCGAAGATTGAGGAGATTGACCGATACCGCAATGCACGCACCCCGAATAATTATGTGGATGTGCTGGCGGGGATGCATCTGTTACTGTTTATTGTTTATTTGATATATGCCTATATAGAGCGTTCGGATTCTGGTCAATATTGGTATCTAACATCACAGCCCAGCGATTGGTCTTACTGGTGGGGAACAGACACAAATTTTATTAAGTGGCTTACCTGGCCATTCTCCAATTTTTTGGGATTAAGTTATGAATCCTGTATGCTCATATTTGCTTATCTCGGTTTTAATGGGATCATGCTATTTTATCTGGCTGCCAAAGAAAATATTGATCTCAGCGCCAGTTCCATCAACAGCAGTTATTCCCTTACAGAATGGGTATTTCTCTTGCCCAATATCCATTTTTGGAGTAGCTCTATCGGTAAAGGTCCTACCATGCTTTTTGGTATCGGCATGATTATTTATGGGTTGAGTCGGTTTAACAAGAGAATATTGTATATCATTATTGGTTCCTTATTTGTGTTTCAGATCCGCGGACATATCCTCTTTCTCATCATCCTCGGTGCTGGTGCCGGATTATTTTTTACCGTGCGGGGCGTGAAATGGTATTACAAAGGACTCATGATTCTTGCTGTCGTCTTGGTTACATATGTTACGGTAGATGACATGGGTAAATACACCGGACGGAATGATTTGGATCTAACCCAATCTACCAAATTCCAGAAACGCGCCCTTTCCAACACCACCGCCACTAGCGGCGTGGATCTCGGCAACTATAACTAGGCACAAAAACTCTTTACCTTTTGGTATCGTCCATTGTTTGTAGATGCCCCGGGAGCTTTAGGAATTATCGTTTCTTTTGAAAATGCGCTCTATGTTTTCTTCACCATCGGCATTATACGTTACGGCCTCACCAACTGGAAGCAATGGAACGGCTGGTTTAGAATCAGCTTTTTCATTTTTATCTTCGGCTCCATCGCCCTCGCGCAAATTGCAGGCAACCTCGGCATCGCCATGCGCCAAAAAGCCCAGATCATGCCGCTGTTTTTTATTCTGTATTGTAAGGCGATGAGTTATAGGAAGAAGTTGTAGGTTAACGGTTGTTGGTTGTCGGTTGGCGGTTTCCGAAAGCATTCGTACTGCGTCCGCCTACGTAGTAGGCGGATTGTCGGGAGGTGGTACAGATTTAAAAGTTTTTGTAATTAGAGGGTTTCAGTCTTGAAAACTGATAGCATACAATCTGCGCGTTGGCAAGGCAAAACGCGCAGAGCGATCGGGTTTGCCTAGATTTTTCTTTGGTTACTTTCTTTTGATCAATGCAAAAGAAAGTAATAATAAAATTTTAAGGATGATGACCTCCAGCTTGTGGTCGCAACTATATTATTTTAATAACTCCTATCGAATGAAAAATATTAAGCCGATAAGAACAAAAGCAGATTATAAAGCTGCTATGGAAAGAATAGAGGAATTAATTGCCCTTAATCCAAAAAAGGAACAGCGGCGTATGACGAACTTGATGTAATCGGTACGCTTGTATCAGCATATGAAGATATCCATTACCCAAAAGAAGCACCCGATCCTGTAGAAGCTGTAAAGTACATGATGGAAGAGGAGGGGCTAAAACCTAAGGATCTTATAGTGTATTTCGGAAGTAAAGGGAACGTTTCAGAATTTTTCAGCCGAAAAAGAGGATTGTCAGTGCGTGTAATTAAGGCTTTACACGATGATTTTAATCTTCCATATGAAGTTCTTATTGCATAAATAATTTATTAATTATTTAAAAAACGTCAAGGGGTCAAAAAAACAAATTGTGAAAAGTTGAAAGTGGGGAAGAAGTTGTCGCGGTTGTCAGGCGAAGTCCGCCTACGCAGTCGGCGGATTGTCAAGTTGTCTGAATCAGGATTCTCAGGATTTTAGGATTAGTGGGATTGAGTAATGAAAACTGATTTTGCATACACCCTGCGCGTAGGCAAGGCAAAACGCGCGGAGCGATCGGGTTTGCCTAGATTTTTCTTTGGTTACTTTCTTTGTAGCAATGACAAAGAAAGTAACAATAAAACTTTGAGGATGATGACCACCGTCTTGTGTTTAGAACACTATTAATAATCGAACATTTTTAAACTTAAACCGGACAGCGATGAGTTAAAAGTTGAAAGTTGGGTGAAGTTGTCGTGGTTTTCGCGATGTCATGGTTGTCGGGCTGCTTACGCCTACGCAGTTGGCGGATTGTCGGGGTTGAGTTTATTAACATCTACAACCTTTTGCTTTTGACCTTTGCATTTTGACTTAAAATAGGTTCGTTTTTCGATATTCGATTTTCGTTCCTCGCAAAACACATAATAAATTAATTCTTTCGAACAACGAATAGCGACAAACGATCAACGATTCCCAGGCATGGCAAAATGCGTGGGCGGAACACTGTTGTCGAGTTGTCTTTGTTGTCAGGTTGTCTGAAATCACGACACCATGATAACGTCTAGCCTTAGGCTAGACTGATAACATGACAATCTTTTTTTTTTGCTTTTGATCTTCGACTTTTCGAAAAATTCCTGATTCAAGCAATAATTACAAACAACGACCTTTTACTTCCCTAAACATTAAATGAACTTTTCTGCTTTTATTATAACTTACAAAAGAAGTAGTGAACTAATTCAATTATTAAAAAAAATAGGAGAGCAGACTGTCGTTCCACAACATATTTTAGTAATTGATAATGATCAAGATCAATCAGCTAAACATATACCTTCATTATTCGCTGATTTGTCGATTGAGTATTATTCGGTAGGATATAATGCAGGCCCTGCAGGTGCCGCTCATTATGGATTAGCATATTTGACGAAGAAAGGATTTGATTATATCGCATGGCTCGATGATGATGATCCTCCTTACTTCAATGATACATTTGAACACTTATTAGGTGTATTGAAAGAAAATAAGGATTGCGGATGTGTCGGATTAGTAGGACAACACTTTAGTAATAAATTAGGGCTTATAAAAAGAGTGCATAATGCTGAATTAG
>JBKDRQ010000282.1:0-11090 GCA_046341135.1 Bacteroidota bacterium | reverse complement strand
TAATTACTCAATACATATGGATTTCCAAAGCTGATGACTATTGCGTTCGATTTTTTACATAAAGTTTTAATCAGCTGCATCGATCCTTCGCCAATACCAAAGCGGTTTGCAGGCCTTCTGCTGTATTTGTGTAAACCAATCACCACATAATCATAATCTTGATTTATCATTTCAACAAGAGAAAGCACATTACCTGCATCATGCTGATATTTATAAAAGAAAATATCGGCCTCATATACTTCTTTCATTTTTCTGCAGAAGAGATTCATTGTATCTGTTCCCATAGCCAGATAGGCCACTTTCACTTTTCTGTTTTCTTGTTTGGCAAAAAACGCTAGCGTAGTAGGGTCTAATGGCAATAGCTGATGGTTATTGCGTAACAGGGTGACAGAGTGTTGTGCAATTTCTCTTGTAAAAGAAGGGATTGACTTATTTAAGTCAGCTAATAAATTAACCGTATCTACTATTTCCTTTTTATCAAGTCCCAAATGATACTTGGCAGCCAGAACTTTTTTTACTTTTTCATTGAATTCTTGTCTCCTGATTTTTTTCTTACGAATAGCTTTTTTAATCAAGCGAATTGTTTGTGGAATCTCTACAGGCAGACACAATAAATCATTCCCCGCAACCAACGCTTTAACAGAAGCCTCTCCTCCGGGAAAAAATTTCTGCACCCCTTTCATTTCGATGGCATCTGTAAAAATCAATCCGGAAAACCCAAGCTCTTTCTTTAATAATCCGGTAACACTATTTTTAGAGATAGATGTGGCAATATGTGGCGTGGAATCTATATCAGGAATCGCCAGATGGCCAACCATCGTACTACCAACTCCTGATTCAAATACTTGGCGGAAGGGATATAACTCCAACGTATCCAGCTGCGTTCTTTTTTTCTGAATAAGCGGCAAATCATAATGGCTATCGGTTTCGGTATCTCCATGTCCAGGAAAATGTTTGGCACAAGCCATAACACCCTGATCTTGCAATCCTTTAATCAACTGTTTTCCAAGAAGTGCTACTCTGTATTTGTCCTCTCCAAATGATCTGTCATTGATTACCGGATTTGCAGGATTATTATTAATGTCTATTACCGGAGCATAATCTACCTGTATGCCCATACGCTTACACTGTTCTCCTAAAATTTTGCCATATCGATATGCGAGTCCGGCATCGGGTGAAGCCCCTAACATAAGTTGACGCGGTAAAGATTGTATGCTATCTAACCGCATAGCTAACCCCCACTCCCCATCTATGGTCACCATAAGTGGTGTCTTTGCAATAGACTGATAATAATTTGTAAGCTTGGCTTGTCTCATCGGCCCGCCCTGAAAAAAACAAAGTCCGCCAACATTGTATTTTCGAACGAGCTCCGTTACCTCATCTATATGTTTTTGTCCGAGATTACTATGGGCTCTTATAATCATCAGCTGGGCGATTTTTTCTTCAAAGCGTAAGGAGTGAAAGACGCTGTCTGCCCATTTTTTTGCCGGATCTGCGTTCTGGGAGAAAACAAAAAAGTGTTGTATAAGTAAAGTAATCAGAAATAACAATCGCTTCATTCGGATGGTCTATCTATTAAATTGAAAATAAAGGTAAATTCTTTAACCCATAACCGACAACCCACAACCGACAACTTTTTGATTTTGACTTTTTACATTTGACTTAAAATAAGAACTGTAACTTTGAAAGTTAAATTTCCGGATCGTGCCTGACCAAATACATTTATTACCCGACCATATTGCCAATCAGATCGCTGCCGGCGAAGTTATTCAAAGGCCTGCCAGTGCCGTAAAAGAACTATTGGAAAATGCAGTTGATGCAGGTTCCACCAAAATTGATCTGATTATACAGGACGCAGGTAAACAACTGGTGCAGGTAATAGATAATGGCTCCGGTATGAGTTCTATAGACGCAAGAATGGCTTTCGAGCGGCATGCTACCTCTAAAATCACCACTATCGAAGATCTTTTCCGTATCAAAACGATGGGGTTTCGGGGGGAAGCACTTGCCTCCATTGCAGCAGTAGCTCAGGTAGAACTGAAAACAAAAAGAGCGGAAGATTCCAGCGGCACGATTATTGAAATACAAAATAGCAAGGTTGAAAAACAGGAGCCGGTAGCAATGCCCGACGGGACGAGCATCGCCATGAAAAATCTTTTCTTTAATGTTCCGGCAAGAAGAAATTTTTTAAAGAGTAATGCAGCGGAAATGCGGCATATCATTGATGAGTTTATCCGCGTAAGCATGGCCAGTCCCGATCGATTTTTTACGCTTACCGCAAACGGACAAAAGCAATTTCATCTGGATCCGGGCACGCTTAAGCAGCGCATCATTCAACTGCTGGGCAATACCTATCAAACCAAACTGGTCAGCGTATCACAAAAAACAGACTATCTGAATATTTACGGTTTTATAGGCAAACCCGAGACCGCTAAAAAAAGCCGCGGCGATCAATACCTGTTTGTTAATAACCGTTTTATTAAAAGTGCTTATCTCCATCATGCTATCAGCAGCTCTTTTCAAGAGCTCATTTCCCAAGAAAGTCATCCATCCTATGTGCTCTTCATAGAGCTGGATCCTGCCCAGATTGATATTAATGTGCACCCTACCAAACAGGAAATCAAATTTGAAGACGAAAAAATTATTTATGCCTTTGTACAGGCGGCCATCAAGCATGCGCTTGCACAATTCAATATAACACCCACGCTCGACTTCGAACTGGATGCAGGCATCCAGCAATTAGATGCCATATCAAAACCTTTTTCAGAACAACAAAAAGCAGCAGCAGCAGCTTCTACTATCTATCGAAGCTTCACTGAAAAAAATGCGGCACATAAAATTGATCCTTCCCATAAATCGGGTCTTCAAAATTGGGAGTCTTTTTTTGAAGCCGGACTTGCAGTTAAAAAAAATAACGAACCTATATTTCAGTCTCTGCTGATAGAAGCCACTAAAGACCAAAATCCTGGCGAGGAGAAACTCCTAAAAATTATTCAGTTGTTTGGCCGTTTTATTATGGTTGAATTCGATGAGGTGGCTCGCATTATTCATCAGCAACATGCTCATGAAACCATTCTGTATCATCGCTATCAGTATCAAATAAAAAACGAAGCGGTTGCATCACAGCAAAGCCTTTTCCCCATTACGATTCATCTGTCCCCTCAGGACAGCTCTTTGCTCAGCGAACTGATGCCCGATTTACAGATGCTGGGATATGCTATTGAATCCTTTGGTGGCAACAGTTTTATTGTAAGAGGTACACCCTCCGATATATCAGATGCTGATATTCAATCCTCCATCGAACTGCTGCTGGAGCAGATCAAACACTATCCCGCAGATGTAACCCTCAATCAAAGAGAAAAATTAATCAGATCACTTGCAAAACAACAAAGTCTGAAAACAGGTGCAATCTTATCGGAAGAAGAAATGATGAATATCGTATCAGAACTATTCAGTTGTACTGATCCGTTACATAATCCAGGAGGAAAAATAAATTATATTGAAATAAGGCAGGATGATTTGCTGAATCGCTTTGGGAAATAATATCAGGATCACTGAATTTCTTCAAAGATGCCGGTCTCTTTATTTTTTCGCACATTATTCCAGTGAAAATATCTTCCGTTCATGGCAACGTAAACACCGGCAGGAAGACTTTGAGCAAATGCAATCGCACTGCCCAGATTAAACAACCCATCACTACTCCCAAACTTGATAGGGATCATTGCGCCCGTCAGTATGATAGTCTTATTGGAATTTTGCAGATTTCTGGCAATCACAGCCGCAGTTTCTGCCATGGTATCAGTCCCGTGCGTAATAACAATTTTATCTTCTTCGCAATGGCTGCACTGATAAACAATCAGCTCTCTGTCCTCAGCTGTCATTTCCAGACTATCGATCATCATCAATGTCCGAATCTCAACAGGTACCCGCGACCTGCCCAATTGCAAAAGATCATGTAAATGTGTATCTGTAAAATAGAGCTGACCGGTTAGCTCATTATATTCCTTATCAAAGGTTCCGCCTGTTATGAAAATGCGCACTGTCATTTTACAATATGGCAATCATGTAAAAAAATTAAATAACCAGGCCTGCAGAATTAATATAGTTTACCAGAGCAGCACTGTTTTTAAGATTCAATTTCTTAAGAATATTATGCCGGTGTACCTCTACCGTCTTTAATGATATATTCAGCTCCGTTGAAATCTCTTTGGATGAAAGTCCGTCTTTAATATACTTGATAATTTCAAGCTCTCTGTTGGAGAGTGAATTGATGCCACTATTAGATTCCTCATCAAAAGCTTGTTCCGAGAGAATCGTTTTAACCTCCGAACAGATATATCTGCCGCCTTTGTTAACTTCAACAATAGCCTCAAACATTTCATTCTGAGGAGAGTTTTTGGTTACATAACCATGCGCACCAAGCTTAAGAAGTTTCTTTACATACGCCGGTTGAGAGTGCATGGACACACCAATGATTTTTGTAGCAGGCGAATATTTTCTGATTTGCTGAGTTGCTTCAAGTCCTGAAATGGGCGTCATGTTGATATCCAGCAAGGCAACCTTAGGTCTGAGCTTTTGCGATTCAGCAATTGCTTCTTCTCCATTGCTACACTGAGAAACCACCTGAAAACGCGGATCGCTGTTGAGGATAAAACTCCATGTCTCTCGAATCAGTTTGTGATCGTCGGCTATGAGGATTGTAATCTTTTCCATCCTTATTTAGTTTATAGGTAAAACGACTTTTATTTTGCTTCCTTTACCGGGAGTAGAGTTGATATCTATCTTCCCGCTTAATAATTCAGCCCTGCTTCGCATATTTTTTAATCCCATTCCTTTTTTTATGGTATCGGGATCAAAACCAATTCCATCATCTGCAATAATCAGTTCAATGTTGCCATCTTCAGGAAACAACTCAACAAATACCTGTTTAGCTTGAGCATGCTTGATGATATTATTAATCTGCTCCTGAACGATTCTATACAAAGTTAACTTAGAATTGGCAGACAACAATCCGTCAGTTTCGTGATCAGGATAAAATTCTACCTCAAGAACATTGGCCGCCCGAATATTCTCAAAAAGGTCATTCATGGAAGCAATCAATCCAAGATCGGCAATACTTGAAGGCACCAGCGAGCGGGACAGACTTCTTACCTCCTGAATGATAGAATTGATATTTTTTATACTTCTGTCTACCAGCTCATCATCTGTTTTGGTCTTAAGAATATCCAAAAAAAGCTTCGTACTGGTAAGCATCTGGCTGATATTATCATGAAGCTCTTTGCCGATATCCGCTCTTTCTTTTTCCTGAGCATCAACCGCTGCCTGGGCAAGCATTTTTTGTTTATTCCACTCTTGTTTAATCAGCTCCATTTCCAAACGTCTTCTTTCCTGATCCTCTTCCTCAGGATCATAGAGCGCAAAACCAACCCATTGAATTCCTTCTGAGAGATGACCATTTGCGGAATGATAAATCAACTCCCATCTTACCGGTTTGTAAGTAGCAAACAAACGTGTATGTCTCAGGACAACCGAGCACGGAACACCCGGATTGTTTATACATTTTGCAATCTCTTTATCCAATATAATTTTCTCTTCCGCATCAGGATTTAATATCTCTATCTCAAGTGAGCAGCATAATGGATCTCTCCCGATTGTTTCGGCAACCAAATCATTGGCTTCCATCAAAGTGCCATCTAAAGCAGTATATATATAAAATAATTGCCGTGAATATTGCAGATATGAAGGTATTAATGCAGCCAAAATATTTGTATATAACAGATTTATCTGCTAAATTTAGTGAATCTTTTGTTATTCAACGTAGGAGCTTACGATTTCTTAATAAAGAACGAATGCTAACATCCTGGCAATGAATCCTAAAAGAGAAAAACAGCCTCAATCCGGGAAGAAAGAAAAGTAAGAACCGAATCTAGTGCTACCACTTTACGATAATACCTTTTTTAAGTCTCTCTATGACCAGATCCCATTGGGCATAGGTGTTTTACATACCGAAACGGCTTCTTTCGTTTATCTGAATAAACTTGCCAAAGAACAATATTTGTGTCAGCTCCCCATGCATTTTTCTGATTTCATGAGATCAAAACTTCGCATACCACAGGAAGAGGCTCAAAAAATAGAAGAAACGATCAAAAAGAAAAAGAGTATAAAAAGAAGCCTTATATCTGATCCCAAAAAAAGCAGCTGGGCCCAGCTGGTAGTTGAGCCCATGCTCGACAACAACTCTTTCTCCGTCATGTATTTGTCAGATCTGAGTGCTGCCGTGCAAAGCGAGGAGATTCTTCTTAAGGAAATTCAGCGATTCGAAGCACTATTCAACTATGCTTCTATAGGTATCATTCTGGTAAATCGTGAAGGTATAATTGCTATGATCAATGGCTTTGCGAATAAGCAATTCGGATACGAAAACGGAGAGCTTATTGGTAAACAGATTGAAGTACTGATACCCCAACGATTTCATAAAGCACACGTTGCACATCGTAGCGGCTTTGAAAAGAAACCAGAAGCCAGAACCATGGGTATCGGACTGGAACTCTTTGCCATAAGAAAAAACGGCAGCGAATTTCCCGTACAGATAAGTCTGGGTCATTTTCACAATGAAGAAGGATCCTTTACGCTAGCCTACATATTTGATGATACGGATCGGAAAAGAAATGAGTTGTCCTTGCTGAAACAGCAAGAGGAAATGGCGCTAGTGAATGCACAGATGAAACAATTGAATGAATCGCTGGAAATAAAAGTATATGAGCGTACGGATATGTTGCAGGAAGCCCTTAAAGAGCTTGAAAAATCACGCGATGAAATCACTCAGGCTTTGGAAAAAGAAAAAGAGCTGAATGATATGAAGACCCGATTTGTATCGATGGCTTCTCATGAATTCAGAACACCATTAAGTACTATTCTTTCATCAGTAACGCTATTATCTAAATATATCCTTACTGAAGAGCAAGGTAAAAGAGAAAAACATATCGATCGCATTAAAGGGGCCGTTACAAATCTTACTGATATTTTGAATGAGTTTTTATCTCTCGGGAAAATAGAAGATGGAAAAGTTGAACCCAAATGGATGCCTTTCAGCATAAAAGAATCCGTTACCGATGTAATACGGCAAATGGACCCCTTGAAAAAGAGCGGTCAATGGATTAATCATATACATAATGGCCACGAAGAAACTGTACTGGATCCCTCACTGCTAAAAAATATTCTCATTAATCTTTTAAGTAACGCATTGAAATTCTCTCCGGAGCATAGTATTATTGAAATCAATACCTCAGTTCATACAGAAGGTATTCGGATTATCGTTAAAGACAAAGGCATCGGTATTTCAAAAGAAGATCAGGAGCATTTATTTGAGCGTTTTTTCAGAGGTGCCAATGCTGCAAATATTCAGGGAACAGGGCTGGGATTACACATAGTCAGCAGGTATATTCAACTCATGAAGGGCAACATTCGTTGCGAGAGTATACTTGAAGAAGGAACTTCTTTTATTGTAGAATTTCCTCAAAAAATTTTAACAGACAAAACCATCAATTTTGATATTCACCAATAAATCTAAAAAACATGAAGACGATTTTACTTATTGAAGACAATCACGAAATCAGAGATAACACCAGCGAAATTCTTGAGCTTGCCGGCTACAAAGTTTTTTCTGCTGAAAACGGAAAGCTTGGACTGGAAACGGCAATTGAAAACACACCCGATCTGATTATCTGTGATATCATGATGCCTGTTCTGGATGGTTATGGCGTACTCCATGTGTTACAAAAAAATGAAGCCCTTCAAAATGTTCCCTTTATTTTTTTAAGTGCTAAAAGCGAAAGGGCAGATATGCGTAAAGGAATGGAAATGGGTGCCGATGATTATATACCCAAACCCTTTACTGAAACAGAATTATTAAGCGCGATAGAAAGCCGTCTAAAAAAAGCTGAAGTGTTACAAAAAGATTTTTCCGGCGGACTGGATGGCTGGGGGCAAATCGTAGGTGCTGTTACCGGTAAAGATCCCTTGATGGCACTGAAGGAAGACAGAAATATCAATAAATACAAAAAGAAGCAGATAATTTATTCGGAAGGTAATCATCCTTCGCGTTTATTTTATATTCTGAAAGGAAAAGTAAAAACTTTCAAAAGTAATGATGACGGTAAAGAACTAACTATTGGCCTTTATAATGAAGGAGATTTTATAGGATACCTTCCTTTAATTGAAAACGAAACCTATAAAGAAACAGCCGAAGCACTGGATGAAACTGAGCTTGCGGTAATTCCCCGTACAGATTTTGAAGAGTTGCTCAACAGCAATAAGGAAGTAACCAAAAAAATAATCAAATTACTCGCCAAGAATATATTGGAAAAAGAAAATCAGTTATTGGGACTTGCTTATAATAGTCTGCGTAAAAGAGTAGCGGAAGCACTAATAACCTTGATGAAAAAATATAAAACACCCGACAAAGAAGTGTTTTCCATTCACATTTCAAGAGAAGATCTGGCCAATATTGCAGCTACTGCAACAGAAAGTCTGATTCGTACACTCAGTGATTTTCGTTCAGAAAAACTCATTGAAATCAAAAATGGAGACATTGTAATCCTCAACGAAAAAAAATTACAACAAATGTTGAATTAACCCTACATTTGCCGCGTATTGGTTTCCACAAAATGGAATTAAAAGGGAAGTCCGGTGTAAATCCGGCGCTATCCCCGTAGCTGTTAGCCCGATGCCGTTAAAAGCTTTTCAACCACTGCATCCACTGTCCGGATTGAATCGGGATGGGAAGGAAGTTGAAAAGTCGGGTGAGCCAGAAGACCTGCCTGTACAGAACCATTATTTTGCTTTCGGGTGAAAGGCAGGAAATGTTGGGCTTCTCTCCTTAACAGGAACAGTTTGTTTTACATTTCTCTTTTTTCGAAAGCAGTCACTTAAAACTTTTTTTAATTGAAAAAGGAACTGTTTTTTGTGGCTGCTGTATTTTTCAGCAGTTACGCTTCAGCGCAAAAAGACACAACCGCAAAGGATTTAGATGAAGTGATCATCATCGCCAACCGCATCGAACAAAAACAATCGCAAAGCGGAAAAGTGGTGACGGTAATTGGAAAAGAGGTATTAAACCGTAGTCAGGGTAAGACGTTGTCTCAGGTATTAAATGAACAGGCAAGTATCACCAGTAACGGAGCACTCAATAACCCGGGAACTGTGCAAACAGTATACATGCGCGGAGCCAACAGTGGCAGAGTGCTAATCATGCTTGATGGGATTCCGGTAAACGATCCTTCGCAAATCAATAATGAATTCGATCTGAATCTTATTCAGCTTAATGAAGTAGAGCGTATTGAAATTGCCAGAGGGGCGCAATCAACGCTGTATGGAAGTGATGCTGTAACGGGCGTCATTAATATCATTACAACCAAAAAAGAGATTACAAAACCATTTAATGTTAAAGCCGGAGTAACAGGAGGTAATCTGGGGTTATTTCGCAGCAATATCCAGCTGTTCGGTAAAATAAAAAAACTGGAATATCAATTGAAAGGCGCGCAAATGCGTGCATCCGGATTTTCCACCGCACAGGATGAAAAAAACACTGGACAGTTCGATAAAGATGGATTCAATGGAAAAAGCATCAGCGCATCTTTAAAGTATCATCTTGCTCCCCAATTGTCGGTTCGCGGATTTATTCAGAACAATGATTATATAACCGATATCGACAATGGCCTCTTTAAAGATGATAAAGACTTCACTCAAAAAAGTCAAAACCTGAATACAGGAGGTGGACTTAACTGGAAAAATAAAGTACTGAACCTAACGGCTAACTTCATGTATACACTAACGAAAAGAAATTTCCTGGATGACAGTAACAGTGTAGGAGGCTTTTCCAAATTTGTAAGAGATGATTATTATAGCCAAAGTCGTTTTGGAGAAGTTTTTGCATCATTTAATGTACATCCACAATTCATACTGCTGACGGGGTACGACACACGGGTATCCTCCTTCAATAATCAATATCTATCCATTAGTTCATTTGGTCCCTTCAACAGTGAATTTAAAGACAGCTCCATTCGTCAGGAATCTCTATACGCTTCTGTTGTTTACAACGCTGCTGATAAAAAATTTAATATGGAAGCAGGCGGAAGAATCAATGTAAACAGCAAATATGGCAGCAACTATACCTACACATTAAATCCTTCATACTTCATCAATAAAAATATCCAACTCTTCGGAAGTATTGCAACCGGATTTAAAGTGCCAAGTCTGTATCAGTTGTATGCAGGGTTTGCAGGAAATGATCGGCTGCAGCCGGAAGAAAGTATGAATTACGAAGGGGGTATCAGTTACTCCGAGAAAAATCATCGTCAAAGAATCGTTTTTTTTCACCGAAACGTAACCCGGGGTATTGATTTTGATTATGTAAACTTCAAATATTATAATATTCCTAATCAAAGAGCCAACGGATTAGAATATGAAATCGCACTACAGCCATTCAAAAATTTTGAAATTAATGCCAACGCAACCTGGATAAGCGGACAGGAATTCGTACAAAGCAGAGTGACCACTAAAGACAGTAGTTATTCCTATTTATTAAGAAGACCTCAGATGCAGACTAATATTCAATTAGGTTATCATATACGTGATGCCTGGTATATTTCTGTAGGAGGGAGATATGTAAGTGGTCGTTATGATGTGGGCGGATATCAGATGCCGGATGTATGGCTGAAAGATTATTTCATTGCCAATGCTTATTTGTCTTATACCCGGAAGTTTGGAAAAATATTTGTTGATCTGCAAAACGTTACCAATACTGTTTTTTATGATATCCGCGGATATAATAGTATTCCAATGATGGCTCAGGCAGGGATACAAGTAGAATGGTAATTAAATAAAACGGTATTATATATACCAATCATGAACTTACACGAATCATTACAAAATAAAATTAATCTAAAAACTAAACCAACAGGATCACTGGGGATGTTGGAAAGTGTTGCCTTGCAGGTTGGGCTGATTCAAAACACAGTAACGCCGTCTATTAGCAATCCGCATATTGTCGTTTTTGCTGCCGATCATGGAATAGCAGCCAATGGTGTTGT
>JBKDRQ010000281.1:0-5165 GCA_046341135.1 Bacteroidota bacterium | reverse complement strand
CTATTCTTTGAAATTATACAACGCAAAGGTGCTAAAAGTTTCGGCAAAGGAAATTTCAAGGCGCTTTTTGAGGCAATAGAGAGAGAGCAGGAGGCCAGGGGAAATCTGTAGTCGTTTATAATATTTAATTTAGTTTTAGTAGATTTGTCCCCCAATTTTTACCAATGCGTGCAGGGAGCTTATTTCTACTGATCTTTGTGGTGCTGATGCATAATGTTTGCCGTGCTCAACTGTCTGCCTCGCCGAATTATAATAATTTCCCGAAAGAAACCCGTTTATTCAGGAATATCCGCGATAGTGTTATCAGAGAATTGGAGGCCAAAGGATTTAGCTGGCCCCTGAGCTACATGTATTTAAGAGCCTTTAAGTTAGAGAAACAGCTGGAAGTATGGGTGAAAAATGATGAGGTTGAACCCTTTCGTTTATATAAGACATATAAAATTTGTGCCAGTTCAGGAAGTTTTGGCCCCAAGCGAAAAGAAGGCGACAAGCAAATACCGGAAGGATTTTATTACATAAATGAGTGGAAGCCCAATAGCACCTATCATATGGCACTGGGTATAAATTATCCAAATGCTTCCGATCGTATTCTGAGTGATCATGATAAGCCGGGTGGTGATATCTATATTCATGGCAATTGTGTTACAATCGGCTGTTTACCTCTCACAGATTCGATTATTGAGCATTTATATTTTCTTACTTCCTCTGTAAAAGCGCAGGGTCAGGATTTTATTCCTGTGCATATCTATCCCTACCGTTTTGATAAAAACAAATCACAGCAGAAGTATATGACAAGGGTTAAAAATGAACCTTCGCTGGAACTTTTTCATAGACCATTCAAAGAAGCATATGCTTTTTTTGAAAACACCCATCATTTACCTGCTATACTCGTTCAGCCTAATGGTGATTATAGTATTGCCGTCAATCCGGACATACCTATGGTTGAGAAAAAAGTTGAGGAGCCGGAAGAGGAGTCTTTGCCTGTGTCTGCTTTTTTTATGTCTTATGAAGAGTTAGTAGATAAAGTCCCTTATTATATTCATGGAAATACAGCTTTGCAGAAATGGTTGTTTCAGTTGAGTAAGGAATTGTCTGCCAAGTTGCCTTCCGCAACAAAGGCCACCATACAAATTGAGTTTATTGTTGATAAAGAAGGACTAACGCGTCAGGCCAGGATCGTACGCAGTGACATTGAAGCGTTCAATGGATTGGTGGTTGAACGTTTTGAGAAAGAGCTTAAATGGATATCTGCTATCAAACAAGGGAAACCGGTAGCTACAAAGCTTTATCAAACGCTTAATCTGGAAGGACCTGAAGATTTGGATTAAGGAATTTAAGGCAAAAGTCAAAGCCAAATACGTTGTCAATTGGCAGTTCTCAGTTATTGGGTTATGATAGTCGACAGTGGATAAACTTTTTTTCGCCCTCAACTTAATATCTTTATACGGCAATGAAAATTCTGATTACCGGCGCAAATGGACTTGTAGGGCAGCATCTTATCCGGTTGCTGGTGGAGGAGGGGAAATTTGAAATTTTTGCTATAGGGAAAGGTACATCAAGAATATCTTTCGGCAAATCAAGTGGTGTGCATTATTACGATAATGATCTTGTCAACTTTAAAAAGACAGAAAATTTAATAGACAAAATTGCTCCGCATATTATTGTGCATGCTGCTGCGATGTCTCAGCCCAATGAATGCGCGGCACATCCTGACGAATGTTGGAAAGTGAATGTGGGAGCTACAAGATCTTTACTAAGGGCATCCGAACGTCAAAAATCCTATTTCATTTATATAAGCACCGATTTTGTTTTTGATGGAACGGAGGGACCTTATGATGAAACAGCTACGCCGAATCCGGTGAATCTTTATGGGGAATCAAAACTTCTTGCTGAAGAAATGGTGCAATGCTCCAGACTAAACTGGTGTATCATCAGAACTGTTTTAGTGTATGGCAATAAAGTGCCGGGCGGCCGATCTAATTTTGTTTTATGGGTAAAAGATAAGCTCATGCAAGGTGAAGCGATTAAAGTAGTGAACGATCAAGTGCGCACACCCACCTATGTAGTAGACCTTGCAAGAGGAATTTTATTAGCTATTCTCAAACACGCCAAAGGTATTTATCATATTTCTGGAAAGGATACCTGTACTCCTTATCAGCTTGCCTGTATGATAGCTGAATTGATGAACAAAGACAATGCTTTGATTACCCCGGTTGATGCAACTGTTTTCCCGGAGCCAGCCAAACGTCCGCCACGAACCGGATTTGTTATCACCAAATCCATTAGGGAGCTGGGATATGTGCCCTTGTCGCTGCAAGAAGGTTTGAAAGAAGTACTTTGGGCCTAATTCCTTTTATTATTCAATTACGATAAATGATTTTGTTTCTTTCAGACCAGCACCTCTGATACTGAGGTTGTAGATGCCCTTGCCAATATTAGATACTTCGTTGATAGTTAGATTAGAAATACCTCCGGGCAGATTTAGTGTTTCCTGATATATCTGTCTGCCTGTAATATCTGTAATGATTAACTGATATTTTCCGGCAGTCACATCAGGAAGTTGAATATTTAACCGGACCCCTTTATTCACCGGATTGGGATAAATTACCAGACCTCTTGTATTTCTGCCTAACCCGGCTACTCTAACGATATTGCTGTACAACACCTTCCCGTCTTCGTCAACAGATTTGATACGGTAAAACACACTTGATTCCGGAGCAGAGAGGTCATCCCATTTATAATCGAATTGTATTTGTCCGTTTCCGGAAGCATCTCTTTTCCCTACTGTTATAAAATTTTTTCCGTCAACAGACCTTTGAATTTCGTAATGACTCACCATTGACTCTTCGTAGGTAGTCCAGTCAATACGGATATCTTTATTTTTTCTGGTTGCGGAAATTCTTCCAAACTTTAAAGGAAGCGGATCGATGATCCATACTATGAAGGGAGAGAAATCGGTAATAGCTATTCTGGACACGGTATTCAAGGTATTGCTTGCTGCTGTGCCGCTGGCCGGATCCCAAACATTACCGTCGTGCCTTGAAATACCAATAGCATCATCTGCACTGGCAGCAAAGGCGGCTCCTTCAAGAGCTGCATCCCAGTTTAAGGTAATATCGGCAGGAGAAGCGCCCGCAGTCCTGTTGATTGTCCATATAGCATCTACAATATTTGTCTTGGAGCTGAAAGGGGCACCATCTGCAGTTCCATCTTCTGTCGCTCCGGTAAATACATTCAGATTAAAATCACTTGCAGAAGAGGGATTAATAGTTGCCGGCAGATAGTAGGTGCCGTTTCCAATTGGGTATAGTCTCGAAGAGGAAATGCTCCCTGTGCGCAGAAAACCCTGTGCGCCCGTCAATGAATTTTTCTGCGTAATAATATGTTTGTTGATGCCAAATCCGGAGCCGTCTATTGCATTTCCGGAGCTGATGATTAATAAAATAGCGGGGGGGATCGTTATTGTTCCTGCTGTGAGGGTTAATGTACCTTTTACGGCAATTTCAGCATTCATGAGCACACCACCGGGGTTATTAATGGTCAGGTTATTAAGGATATTGCTTCCTGAAACAGGCATTTCAAAAGCCGGAGTGATTGATCCTGCAGTAAGACCATCCCCGTAAATAATGTTTACATTGTTGGTAAAGAGCGGAGTGTTGCTCAATGTGCCCAGAATTCTTTGTATGCTTGCTCCGTTAGCGATTCTGAGCGAACTGTCTAATTGAAATAATCCATTTTGCAGTGTAAGCTGGGTGTTCACTGTTTTGCGTGTGGTCATTCTTACTCCTGCGCTATTATTGATGACGATATTTTTAATAAGGGATCCAGTAACGGGCCAGGCGGCATATCCACTCGCCGGTGTGCCTTGTAACCCATTAATTGTACCCTGTGCTGTTGAGCCGCTATAGATTTCATTAAGTCCTGAAGGACCGCTGGTTGTTTTGTAATAAAATCTTTTACCCACACCACCGCTGGCTGTATCTAATGTGCCTCCTGACCAGGTAAATGTTTGAGCAACTGCATTGCCATCAAAGTATATTCCGCTCCCTCCGTTTGTGGAAGCGCGCGAATGTTGGAGTACGCCAGCACTCAGGGTTAGATTGCCTCTTACCAACAATCTTCCCTGATTGGTTCCGTTGTTATCTCCATTAATATTCAGATCTCCGCCATTGATCACTGTATTCCCTTTGACTGTAAAAGCGGCAACAGTAGTGCTGCCACTGCTGCTGTTGTTTTTTATGTGAGCAGTGCCAGCAGAGAAGGTGGCATTACCTTCAATATTTACATTATAGGATCCGACAGCATTTGTGCGGCATAATTGAAAATCTCCCCCTGTTTGTAAGAAGTTGCCAGCAACATTTAGTGTCTGTGTTCCACTTGAGCCACTCCCCGCCACATAAAATACGCCACCAGCCATTTCAAAATTGTTAACGTTGAGTGTTCGAGAACCGCTTCCATTGTCAAGCACCAGCAATCCCCCGCTTCCGGTAGACATCACTTTGAAAGTGCCTCTTACTTGATTAGGCAAATTTGCTTCCAGAAAACGTGAAGAGTTGCCGGAGGTCCAGTTGAAAACCAAATCGTAAAAGTTTTGTCTGAGAGAAGTGTCTGTATCAAGATTAATGCCTGGATCTTCCGTGATCACACAGGTAGAACCATCTTCCCAGGTGACTACGGATATATCCCCAGCATCTAATATGCCATAAGTGAAATTTCTTGCATGATTATATACGCCACCGTTTTTTACCAGTATGGTAGGGCTGTAGTCGGGAGTGAGTACTCTTTTAGAGATTCTGCCGCTAGTGGTTTGCGTAATATATGTGCCGCTGATCTCCAATTCATTATTGCCCACCCCTCCATTATCCAGCGTAAGTATTGATTGATTGATGAGTGTTCCTCCGGCAGCCACTACAATTTGATCAGCTGTAACCAGCGTTGTGATCGTTATTTGATGGCTTGCTCTAATGGTAATCGTACCGTTTGATGAGTTAGGGGTTGTTGTTGCGGGAGCCCAGTTGCTGCCATCAAATCTTTCCCAGGAGGAGATCTGATTCCAGTTACCGGTACCGGTACTTCTATAGTCGTCTGTAAGCTGAGCGCTCACCAAGAGCGGATAGAATAATACAAGCATTATGGTTGAAAAAACAACTAAATAGCAACGATTA
>JBKDRQ010000280.1:0-4210 GCA_046341135.1 Bacteroidota bacterium | reverse complement strand
TAACAAAGTACTTCGTAGTTTGAGTGGGGGCAACGGTAATGGATGGAGTTGTTTCACCAGTGGACCAAAGAATGGAATAATTAACTAATGAATCATTACTTTCAATAACAGCTCGGAAATTCACTTCGTCTACAACATCATTCCATCCATAAATACCAAAATTAGAATGCCCTATATGACCGAAATTCCCCCTTCCTAAGTCATTATTTGGCTCTCCTGCTCCCCAATTGATATAAGTTACAGACTCTCCATTTGACCACTCCCAACCACCACTCGGCTCGCTATATGTAGGTGAAATAAGATTTTGACGAAACCCCGTAAAATAGAAAAAGTCATTTAAAGAATTGGCAATAAAATTATTTTCATTTACGTCACTTATAGTTGCCAAATAGCAATTGTATCTTTTAGCTATACTATCTATTACTGTCCAATAATAAAATCCTTTAGTCTTATAATAAAAATGCCCATTATACTTACCTAAAAAAACAAGAGTATCCAAAAAAGAATTAAATCTTTTGTCATTTATACCAAGTTGCACAGATGAATTGATACATACGGTCGTATCATTATTCAAGATCTTCGCCTCCACCAAACTCACAAACACACTATCAGTTGCCGTACAGCTTCCCAGTGTAACCGTACATTTATACCAACCAGTCTGGCTAACGGAAATCGTTTGTGTAGTCGCTCCTGTATTCCATGCATAGGCACTATAGCCGCTTCCTGCATCCACCAACTGTGATGTGCCGCAAGCTCTTATCGTGTCTTGCGTAAAAAAGCTTTGATTAGATTGTGTAATTGTCAGATTAAGTGTAACAACGCTATCGCATCCTGCAGCATTGATAGTAGTAAATATATAATTCCCTGTAACTGTATATTTCTGTCCGTTGACTACCCATGTGTACTCACCGCAGGCAGTAACGTTTTCCGTTGAAGCAGTGGGTTGATTCACGATTACGGTAATGGTGGTGTCGGATGCACACTGACCGGTATTAGGCTTGAATGTATACGTAGTGGTTGCCGTATTATTGATCGCAGGAGACCAGCTACCTATAATTCCATTGGTAGATGTAGTGGGCAATATAAAAGAGCCTCCTCTGCAAATCGGTGCGATCGGATTGAAAATCGGTTGTATTACAGGTACATTTTTTATAACATTAACTGTTGCTGTTTGCTGACATACACTATTACTGTCTCTTACAACCACAGTATATCTCCCTTCGCACAAGCCGATTGCTGTTGAGCTCGTTTGATTCAAAGGATCATTCCACTGGTAGGTGTATGGTAATTTACCACCATCTTTTATTGTAATAGTAGCTGAACCATTACAAAGACCGGTGCAGGAAGTGTATGGAATGGTGCTGGAATCCAGTTTTATATTAGATCGTACTTTTAAAATAAAAGTATACGGTTCTGCACATTGCCCGGATGCAGGTGTAAATGTGTACGGAAATTCTCCCGCAACTAATGCATTTAATCCGGCAGGATTCCATGTACCTGTAATGCCATTATTGGATGTAGTGGGTAGTATGGGCTGAATAAGGATACTTCCTTCACAAAGTGGTCCATAAGTAGGGAAAGTGGGTGTAACGGATGGGCTAACTGTTACAGTGACACTCTTTGAAAAGCTACATGTGACAGGTGTATTAGCAATGAACTCAATATCATCCAGCGCAAAGTCATTCCCAAAAACACTTGTTTCTCTGTTGATAATAGAAATTTTTGCCGTTGTAGCAGCACCTGAATTCCATAAAATAAATACATTCTGCCATGAACAAATTATTCCAGGTGCAGGTTGTGATCCTGCAAGTGAAACCCCGTTGATTAGCACATCTATTTTTGCTGCTTGTGGATTTATCCCTAATGATTGCAGAAAATAAGAAAAAGAATAGTTTGTATTAGGGGTAACAGGAATTGTTTGACTCCAAACGGTGTCAGTTGGGTTTACTGATCCATCTACCACCATCATCTTACCCGTTCCGCCATTCGCCACACAAGTATTGGAAAAGAAAGTCACCCAATTATTAGCATTGTCAATGATACCATAGGCACGCTGATCGCCTGATGGATTTGTAGATCTGAAATTGTAGTTGGTGCTAAACCCGACATTTCCCAATTCAAAATCGCCATTAAAAATTAAATTTCTGTTGCTTGATACAGTACCCGTTACCGTATAGGTAGTGGTTTGTGTCGGGCTTACAACGGGTGCATCACTTGTATTAGCAGTAAGTGTTGCATCGGTTGGCGAAGCTGTCCAGCTGTAAGAATCAGCTCCGGAAACAGTCAATTTCGCTTGTGCTCCTCTGCAAATCGTTGTATCCTGACGTATCACAAGAGGATTGAAAGGCTCTGCGAGTGTAATGTTATTGATTTGAGTAGACGTACCTGAATTATCCGTAACAGTGACATTGTATGTTCCTTTTGCCAAACCGGAAAACACACCTGATGCATTATTCTGTGAAGCAGTGCCGGATAATGTATACGTGTAAGGTTTGACTCCTCCTACTGCATAAACTGAAATAGAACCATTATTTGTTGCTAAGCAAACAGGATCTATTTTTGAATAGGTAGCCGCCAATGACAATTGAACGCCGGAATTAATATAAATGGTATAATCACATTGATCACCTGCGTATCCATCAATCATCAGATAATAGGTTCTGCCAGGAACAAGGCCTGTAGCTTCAATAGTGCCCGGCTGCACTACAGTAGGACTCCAGCAATTGGATTTTTCAGTAAAAGTTCCTGCACCACAGTTGGTGGTTTCGTAGATGCGCATCTGTATACCCGAATTATCCTGACAATTATCTACTATAATATTCAGCTTGGCTGTTGTTTCGCTGGCAACAAATTTCAGCCAGGAGGTATTTTCAAGTCGACCACAGAAAGCAAGATCGCTGGGATCAGAAGCAGATACAGTGTAGGTACTTTTTGTATTGCCGCAATATCCGTTTAGATTATTAATCAGAGGGGCTGAACTACAAAAATCACTTGCCGGCGTATTTGAAACACATCCAACACCAACCGGAGTCGGGAAAATAAATTTAGTATTAGGACGTGCACTTACAATTGTGGCTGCACCAATTGGGAAAGTACCATCCGCGAAAATCCGTTTTACCTTGTTCGCTGCTGCGTCCGGCTGTAAAGCTGCAACTGAAGCATCATGATAATTAAACTGAGGGAATCCGGCTGCCTTGCTTCCATCCCTATTTTCACAAAGCACTTCCAGATTTTGAGCAATATCATAGAGAAAGGGTGTTTGAAGGGTAATTATCGTCCAACCGCTACCATTGTAAGTAATAGGTCCATCATATACCAACGTAAAACCTGCAGTACCGGGATAATTTGCATCAGGCTGACTGGTGGCATTCGTCAGGCGCATGTAAATGCGTTGATTTTGCATGGTATAATTGACCGGATTATTAGCTACTTCAAACCCAATTTTGATAATCAAATCCGTGCCATGAAATAACTGCTTTCCATATAACATCGACGACCAGCTAAAATCAAACCCACCATTAAAGGGAAAGTTGGGTATTGATGCTGTAGTTAGCCCCACGGTCACATTTCTTTCCAGCTGCGCATAAGCATTCAGCGAAAAAAAAGAAAAGAACAAAATAAAGTTCAGCAAAAAAACATACCCTCTTTTGAAGAGGGTATATGATATCTTTCTAAAAAAATAAAAAAGCATACACATAAATTATTACCAAACATTTCTCGGGCAGGTTTCCTGATTATATCTGTTTCCCAACATCAGTCCGATGACGATTTCATGAGATCCATTACTAACGGTATTCAAACGTGTAGTGGTATAGTCATACGAATAGGAAACAAGCAAACTTCTTAGCGCTCTTATACCTGCCATCGCAGCAAAACCATACTGACTGCGGTAGCTGGCTCCCGCCCATAAAAATTCACGATACTGAAATTTTAGATTCAAGTCGGCCTGTACCGGCACAGAACTAATATATTTAACCATTACAGAAGGAACCATATTGATATCCTCTGTTATGAGGAAACGATATCCGAAGGTTCCAAATATGTGGGGAACTCTCTTGCCCTTTGTTTTGCTTAATGTGTTATTAGAAAATTCCAGCGGCTGAGGAACGATTTGCTGCGCAGATAAACCCAGGAAATAATCAGCCGAATATAATAACAACCCTGCATTGAGATCAAACTGTGTCTTTCCTATATCACCACTGCCTCTGAT
>JBKDRQ010000279.1:0-3433 GCA_046341135.1 Bacteroidota bacterium | reverse complement strand
CGATTATCTGCATCAGCGCTTCGGCATGGTGAGTTATAAAACAGGCGCTACGTATTTCATTCTCTCACGCACGCTCGGTGCAACGGCAAGAATGTATCTGGTCGTGAATATTCTGCAACTGTTCATCCTCAATAGCATGGGCATTCCCTTCTGGGCAACGGCACTGGTGATTCTTCTGCTCATTTTGCTCTATACTTTTGAAGGTGGTGTAAAAACCATTGTATACACAGACACCCTGCAAACATCTTGTATGTTAATAGGACTAATTGTATGCATCATCGCCATCATGAGCAAACTCGATCTTAATCTTTCGACCGCCGTTGCTGAAATGAGCGAAAAGAATATGAGCCGACTTTTCAATACAGACTATAATGCATCCGGTTTTTTTCTGAAACAGATTTTAGGGGGCGCCTTTATCACCATCGCCATGACGGGCCTCGATCAGGAGATGATGCAAAAAAACATCAGTGTAAGAACACTAAAAGACTCACAGAAAAATGTCCTCACACTAAGTGTGATATTGCTGGTAGTGAATTTTTTATTTCTGTTGATGGGCGGTCTGCTCTATCTCTATGCCGATAGTATGCAGCTCACTGCCAAAGGCGATGATATATTTCCCTCTGTTGCACTGGGTAATTATTTATCTGCCGGCTTTGGTGTAGTGTTTATCATTGGTTTGTTCTCTTGTTTATTTCCTAGTGCCGATGGCGCACTAACGGCACTCACCTCTTCATTCTGTCTGGATATCATCGGACTAAAAAGAAAAAAGGGAATCAATGAGATGGCTGCTAAAAAAATCAGACTCACCGTACATCTTAGTCTGTCTGTTGTATTTTTTATCTGTGTGATGATTTTTAAATGGATTGATGATAAATCGATTATTGATGTCATTCTGAAAGTTGCGGGATATACGTACGGACCACTGCTGGGTTTATTTGCTTTTGGAATCTTGACGAAAAGAAGTTTGAACGATCGCTATGCGTGGATCGTTTGTATCATTGCACCACTGCTGGTGTTAGGCATTGACATGCTGAACAACGCCGAATGGTTTGTGAAGAAACTTTCACTGGATGGATCCTTTGGAAAAATGTTGACAGTAAACTCAGCTCTCATCTTCAACGGATTTAAAATCGGTATTGAACTGCTCATCATCAACGGCCTCCTCACGTTTGCAGGATTGTGGATGATATCGAAGAAATCATAATAGAATTTAACTGTTGATGTGATAAAAAGAAATATTTGTTTCACTTTAGTGAAACTTACCTAAATTTGCAATACAAAAAACACCTGATGAAGCATAGAAGAATCACCTTTTATAAACATTATTTTGACGAATTCTTTGAAAAGCAGTCTAAAAAAGTAAAAGCTAAAATTATCTGGACTTTTGATTTGATTGAGGAAATGCAAAGAATTCCGGAAACCTATCTGAAACATATAGAAAGTACTGATGGACTTTATGAAATACGCGTACAGCAAGCAAGTGACATCGTTCGAATTTTTTGTTTTTTTGAAAAAGATCAGCTCATTATTCTCGCTAACGGATTTAATAAAAAAACTCAAAAAACCCCGAAAAAAGAAATTGACTTTGCATTAAAAATTAAAATGAATTATGAAGCCGAAAAATAAAAATTTGATGACACTTGAAGCGTTTAAAGAAAAGCATTATGGGAAACGTGGCACAAAAAAACGCGAAGAGCTGGAAGCCGGTTATGATAACTTTAAAATTGGCGCTTTAATCCACGAAGCACGTTTGGAGATGGGTATGACACAGGAGCAACTGGCAAAAAAAGTGGGTACAACCAAGTCGTATATCTCCAAAATAGAAAATGATATAAAGGAAGTACGCATATCAACACTTCAAAAAATCATTCAACTTGGATTTGGAGGTACTTTAGAGCTGTCCATTAAGTTATAAAGCGCCTGCAACCAACAACTAACAACCTTCTTTATCTTTGATCCATGAACATCCACATTCTTTCCGTCATTCCGGAGTTAATGGAAAGTCCGCTAAGCCACTCTATTTTAAAGCGGGCGAAGGAAAAAGGATTGCTCCAGATTACCCTACATCATCTGCGCAAATGGGCGGTGAATGAATACGGGCAGGTGGACGACTATCAATATGGTGGCGGTGCGGGTATGGTGATGATGTGTGAGCCACTAGAGAAGGCCATTCTGGAATTACAACAGGAAAACAAGTTTGATGAAATTATTTATCTCACGCCCGATGGACAAACCTTCAATCAGCCACTGGCCAACCGATTGTCACTAAAGGGAAATCTCCTACTCATCTGCGGACATTATAAATGCATAGACCAGCGCATCCGTGATCATTATGTAACGATGGAAATTTCCATTGGTGATTATGTATTAAGCGGCGGAGAAACTGCCGCGATTGTACTGGTCGATGCCATTGGACGATTAATTCCCGGTGTACTGAATGATGAAACCTCTGCCCTCACCGACTCCTTTCAGGATCATTTATTAGCTCCCCCCGTTTACACACGTCCGGCCGATTACAAAGGATGGAAAGTACCGGAAATATTGCTCAGCGGCGATCTGAAAAAAATTGAAGACTGGCGCTATGAGGAAGCGCTGAAACGCACACAGGAAAGACGACCGGATTTGCTGGATGGAGCATAATTACTGTTTATCAAGCTATTAAAGAAGGAATGAGCAGTTTCTATAATAAAAACTCCTCTACATTGCCGGAATGAATGATATTATATTTACTATCGGGATAGATATTTAAGAATACTTTGGGTGGTTTATTTTTCGCCTTGGCGTTCCATTTAAATTCATAGGCACTCAATTTCCCGTCCTCCTCTTCCAGGTAATCAAGTTCTTGCTGCTCTTTAGTTCGCCAATACCAGGTGTTGACCCATTTACTATGATATTCTAGATACTTTTTTCTTTCAGACATTAAAAAGTTTTCCCATAAGGCACCCAGATCTGCTCTGGTTTCTATTTGTGTAAAATTGGCAATCAATGCATTCCTTATCCCATTGTCATAAAAATAAATTTTTCTGCTTTTCTTCAACTCAGAACGAAGATTTCTGCTGAAGGATCCTACTCTGAAAATAATAAAAGCCTGCTCTAATAAGTTGATATATTTCTCAATTGTTTTTATATCTAATGCGATAAGATTAGATAATTCATTATAAGAAACCTGCGATCCTACCTGATAGGCTAAAGCCTGCAATAACTTAATAATAGCGGAAGGCTTTTTAATCTGATCCAATAATAAAACATCTCTATATAAAAAACTGTCAGATAATTGTTTTAAAATTTCTTTTTCAGCCCCCATCTGATTAACAACTTCCGGATAATATCCATATATCAACCGATGCGACAATAATCTTTTCTCCTCCAACAAACCATGATGACGCACCATCTCTCCGAAAGAAACAGGATACATCTTATATTCCCATTTTCG
>JBKDRQ010000278.1:0-2783 GCA_046341135.1 Bacteroidota bacterium | reverse complement strand
GTATGTAACGGTAGAACCCTGTGTAATGTGTGCCGGTGCGCTGTACTGGAGCAAGATCGGACGTATTGTGTGGGGTACCGACGATGATAAAAACGGGCACCGCCGAATCGCCAAACAATCGCCTTTTCATCCTAAAACAACCATTACTTCCGGTATTTTACAAGAGCCCTGTGCTCGGCTGATGAAAGAGTTCTTCATTGCACGGCGATCTTCTTCTTAAATAAGCTTCAAATATTTTACTATTTTTTTTAGTATTTAATTACTAAATTATTTAGCTTTACCGAAAGATTTTTTATGGAAGAGTTATTTTTCGGAGCTGCTTACAAAGGGTCTAAATCATTTACACAACAGGAGGTACGTACCGCCAATGCCACCGGATTCGGTGCTGCCGCAGACGACTATGCAGACAGAGGCATTGATCTCAATGAACAACTCATTCGAAACAAGCCTGCTACTTTTTTCTTTCGGATGAAGGGCGATGCCATGACAGAATCCGGCATTTTTGAAGGAGATGTGCTGATTGTGGACCGGTCGGTAAAGCTGTCCAACGGTAAAATCATCATTGCCATCCTCAATGGAGAACTGCTTGTGCGACGGTATCATCAAAATTTCACGTCCTCCTTTCTGATACCCGGCAACAGTCGCTATAAACCCATCAATCTTTCAGAATTCCCCGACTTTAAAATCTGGGGCGTTGTATTGTACGCCATTCATGCACTATAACCATGACAGCTATTATTGATTGTAACAGTTTCTACTGCTCCTGCGAGCAATTATTTCTGCCGGCACTGAAACATAAACCAGTGGTGGTGTTAAGTAATAACGACGGATGTATTGTGTCGCGAACGGATGAAGCCAAAGCCCTGGGTATTGGTATGGGAGAACCGTATTTCCAAAGCAAAGAGCAAATAAAAAAACATCAGATTGCTGTCTTCTCCAGCAACTATCATCTCTATGGTGATTTAAGCCGAAGAGTGATGGATACCCTTCGCCATTTAGTCGGCACCAAAGAAGTGGAAGTCTACTCTGTGGATGAAGCTTTTGTAGATCTGAAACATATTCCCAATAGTTCTCTTAATGCCCTTGCCGAAAAAATGCGAAAGGTTACGGAACAGTGGACGGGCATTCCCGTATCAGTTGGTATTGCCCCTACCAAAGTGCTGAGTAAAGTGGCAAATCGGCTGGCGAAAAAAAATAAACAAGCCACTGGCTGCATCATGATCCTGCAGACAAAAGAAGAAATTCAGCAGGCGCTCGAACAAACACCCGTAGGAGATATCTGGGGTATCGGCAGACGCTATGCCTATCTGCTTCGGGAAATGTATGGTATCGAAACCGCATTGCAGCTGAGGAATATGAATGAGGGATGGGTACAGAAAAATTTGGGTGGCGTAGTCAGACAACGACTGCTTCGTGAACTGAAGGGAGAACCCTGTATCGAAATGAAAGACCCACTCGAAAAAAAGAAGATGATTGCCACAACCAGAATGTTCGGCAAACCCGTAAGCGAATTAAACGAACTGAAAGAAGCAGTAGCTACTTACGTGACACGTGCTGCTGAAAAGCTTAGAAGGCAGTACGGTGCAGCAGCAACGATACATGTGTTTGTTGTAAATAAACCCAAAACAAAATACAATGCTGAATATTATACAGAGAGTAACTCAAAACATATTACGATGCCTGTTGCCACAAACGATACCCGAAAATTAATCGCTTATGCACTTCCATTGGTGTATGAGCTATTTGAAGAAGGAAAAACATATATCAAAGCCGGTGTTATCCTGAGCGATATTATACCGGATACTTCCATTCAGGGCAATCTATTTTACGAAGCGGATGATCCTTCCGACAAACAATTGCTGAAAGCTATTGACAATATCAATTTCGGTGTTCGGGAGGACATGGTCAGGTTTGGATCTGCCGGCACCACCCGCAACTGGAAGATGCGGCAGGAGCATCGCAGTAAAAAATATACCACCCGGTGGAATGAGTTGTTTGAAGTTCCTTGAGATATCCTTCAATACAGTTGAATGGCTCTCGAAATTCTTTGTACTTTCGCCGCAATACTTCAATTATGACCATACACAGAGAAGGTTATCCGACTATTTCCATTGTATTTATTTTTCTTGCCCTTGTTAATTACCTGATCTGGAAATGGCTGGGCGGTACTTGTCCGGTATGCTTCTATACGATCGCATTACTTTCACTCGCATTTTTCTTATTCATTGTCTCTTTTTTCCGGGTGCCTACCAGGCAAGCAGTAACAGGTAGCAACCTCATAACAAGCCCCTGCGATGGTAAAGTAGTCGTTATCGAAAAAATCACAGATAATGAATATTTCAAAGACGAACGCATACAGCTAAGCGTGTTTATGAGTCCGGCCAATGTGCATCTCAATACAAATCCGATTACAGGAGAAGTAGTTTATTCTAAATATCATCCGGGAAAATATCTCGTAGCCTGGCATCCTAAGTCTTCTACTGAAAACGAAAGACACAGTGTGGTAATCAAAAATGAAAGAATATCCATTCTGGTAAAACAGATTGCCGGTGCGTTGGCAAGAAGAATTGTGAATTATCTCCAACCCGGTCAGCAGGTAAAGCAGGGCGAAGAGTTGGGATTCATCAAATTTGGTTCGAGAGTAGATTTGTTGTTACCACCCGGCACTGAAATTTGTGTACAGCTCAATGAGAAAGTGCAGGCGGGGGTGACGGTGCTGGCGAAGTATTAATTCCTCCCCCTAACCCCCTCCAAAGGGGGATATCTTCTAAACAGTATTAGTT
>JBKDRQ010000277.1:0-6643 GCA_046341135.1 Bacteroidota bacterium | reverse complement strand
TCATTGAGGAAGATACGCTGCGAATACCGAAAGCCCCTACTCCACTTCCTACTATCAAAAATCCCGTTCTTGGAATCGACCGTTTGCATTTGTTTGTTGATTCGTTGAAAGGAAAACGAATTGCGGTTGTCGGGAATCAAACATCCGTAGTGAAAGGAATTCATTTGGTTGATACCTTGTTGTCGTTAAAATTGAACGTTGTAAAAGTTTTTTCTCCTGAGCATGGATTCAGAGGGAAAGCAGATGCAGGAGAAAAAGTAAATACTTACAAAGATTCTGCAACCGGAATCCCGGTGATTTCTTTATACGGTAGCAAGCTAAAGCCCTCGAAAGAAGATCTTGCTGATATTGATATTATGCTGTTTGATATTCAGGATGTAGGCGTACGTTTTTACACCTACATCTCTTCTCTGCAATATTACATGGAGGCTGCTATGGAATACAGCAAGCATCTTATTGTGTTAGACAGACCTAATCCGAATGGTCATTATATTGATGGTCCTGTTCTGCAACCTGCATTCAAATCTTTTGTAGGAATGCAACCAATACCTGTAATATATGGTATGACGATGGGAGAATATGCGCAAATGATTATCGGAGAAAACTGGTATGACCCAAAATCTTATGGATGGAATAAAGGCAGCAAAGGTGATTTTGAATTGACAGTAATCCCCTGCTCAAACTACGACCACACAAAATATTACGAATTACCTGTAGCCCCCTCTCCTAACCTGCCGAATATGCAAAGCATATACCTGTATCCTTCAATCTGTTTTTTTGAAGGCACTGTTTTAAGTGAAGGGCGCGGCACGGATGCACCTTTTCAACAATTCGGTCATCCTTCATTACCGCAAACACTTTATGCTTTTACCCCCCAAAGTCTGCCTGGTGCAAAAAATCCAAAATGTCTGAATCAAAAATGTTATGGCTGGAAAATCAGCGGCAGTGCAGATGAAGTGCGTATGCTGACTGAAAATAAATTGCAGATTAAATGGATTAAAGAAGCATATGAACTTTTCCCGGATAAAAACAATTTCTTTTTATCTGCCAAGTCAGGAAAAGAAGAAGATCTTTTCTTTAACAAACTTGCAGGCAACTCCAAATTCATGCAACAAATAAGAAATGGTGTATCAGAAGATCAAATCAGAGCAAGCTGGAGCAACGATATTGAAGCATTTAAGAAGATTCGAAAACAATATCTGCTTTATAAAGATTTTGAGTAAAACGTTTTTCATTTATTCTTATTAACTTCAAAAGATAAATGTGAAGCATGATTACTATTAAACATCCATGGCATGGTGTGAATCCCGGCTACGAAATACCGGAAAAAGTGAATGCAGTTATTGAAATTCCTCAAGGCAGTAGAAGCAAATATGAAATCGACAAAGATTCAGGCTTACTGAAACTCGACAGAATAATTTACAGCTCCTTTATTTATCCGGTCAACTATGGTTTTATCCCTCAAACATTAGGACACGATGGTGATCCTCTCGACATATTAGTGATATGTTCTCAACCTATTGAGCCACTTTGCCTGGTTGAGGCTACCATTATTGGCAATATGCAAATGATTGATCAGGGCAAACAGGATGACAAGATCATTGCCGTAGCAACACATGACCCAACGGTAAATTTCATTAAAGATATTAGCGAACTGCCCGCTCATTTTTTTAACGAGCTGAAACAGTTTTTTAGTCAATATAAAGTACTTGAAAATAAAATTGTAGAAGTTGATGCTTTCCAGCATAAGCAAGATGCGTTACCTATTATAAAGGAGGCATTAGGTATGTACAAAGAGAAATACCGTGAATCCTAAATCAAAAATGAGAAAAAATAATATGGATATCAATATGGTAATCGGACTGCTGCTGATTGGACTGGCAGCAGGAATATTAGGAGGCATGGTAGGCGTAGGAGGTGGGTTAATTGTAGTGCCGGCACTGGTGTTCTTTTTTGGCTTTAGCCAGCATCAAGCCCAGGGAACTTCCCTTGGTTTATTGGTTTTACCGGTTGCACTGTTTGGCATGATCAACTATTACAAAGCTGGACATATTGACTTTAAAGTAGTTGGATTATTAGCCCTTAGTTTTTTAGCAGGAAGTTATTGGGGAAGTAAATGGGCACTCAGCTTACCGCAGGAAACGATTAAAAAATACTTTGCCATTCTTATGTTCTATGCAGCATTTAAAATGATCGGATGGGAAAGCCAGATAGTAGATTGGGTCAGGAAAACAGTTATACGCTGAAATATTCCGAATATAGGTTTATACTTAATAAAGAAAAAAATATATGTCATTTGAGTAACTATTTCATCAAAAACATGGGGCAATTTGTATTTTTGCATAACACAATCATCCAAATATTTCAACATGAATTACCCTAAACTATCTTGCTTCTTATTTATTCATTCTTTTTTGTTTGTTTTATCCTCTGCCTTTGCACAAAGCCCTACAACTGTTAAAGATGTAGATGGTTTCGAATATAAAATTGTCAAATTAGGAACACAAACATGGATGGCTCAGAATCTAGGAGTTACCCGCTTCAGAAATGGCGATCCCATCCCTGAAGCTACTACAGCAGAAGAATGGAAAATGGCAGACATTAACAAAACTCCTGCCTGGTGTTATTATGAAAATGATCCTGCTTACGGGCAATCATATGGTAAATTATATAACTGGTATGCTGTAACAGACCCCAGAGGACTTGCTCCCGAAAAATGGAGGATACCGAATGCAGAGGAATGGCTTCGTCTAATAAATTATTTAGGAAATAATAATAAAGGGAAAGCCGGTGATCAGTTAAAAGATGTTTCCGGGTGGAAGGATAAAGGCAATGGAAATAATAAGTCAGGCTTCAAAGCTTTACCCGGAGGAAGCAGATCTGATCAGGGTAATTTTATGGGAGCAGGATGTTTTGGCTACTGGTGGAGCAATCAGGAGCATGCGAGCGAAACGGCAGTTGGATTTGATATGGGCTTTAAATACAAAGAGATAAATAAGTTTGCCTATCGTAAAGGAAACGGCTTTGCCGTAAGGTGTGTTCGATAAATAAAATTAATAAGAACTATTTTGAATGGATTGACAAAACATCAATCCATTTTTTATGTTCAGGATATTGTGCAAGCAGTGACTCCTTGTTCCCCATCTCAAAATCATCAAAATCAAATCCGGGAGAAACGGTACAGCCACAAAGGGTAAATGCATCTTTCTCTACAGGTTTAGAGGCAAACCATACACCTGCGGGTACTACATGCTGAAAGCGAAAACCTTTTTCAAGTTCGTTACCCAACATCAATTGTTCTCCTCTGCCATCAGGATGAATAACGTAAATACACAAACCACAGCCATCATAATGATGCCATAATTCATCACTTTTGATTCTGTGAAAAGCGGAGTACTGATCACCCTGAAGTAAAAAGTAAATAGCAGAGGAAATATGCCTGTCGCCTGTAAAAAGATCAGGTAATGCATTTTTTTGTATTACCTCTTTACTTTCATAAGTACGTGCATAATAACCACCCTCAGGATGAGGCTGCAGAGATAATTCATTAATGTAAAAATTATATTTTTTTATCAGCTCTGCATCCATGTTTGGATATTTTTTTTATAGTCAAAAAAGGCTCTTCTGTTCCCTTTGTGATGAAGGGAAACCCAATCTAACGAAATAATCTGTGTTTGAACGATTGCAAAATTTTTTCTTGCTGCTTCAAGTTCATGCTCCGTAATATTAATCTGATTGAGATCAAGCAAATACGGCTTCTCTAAAAATGTTCCGGGTGATTGAGCGGGCGTGTAGGTAATTTTACAACTCAACCGTGCTTCATGCCATCCTTTGTCTGCAATTTCATCATCCACATGCAAAGAGGCGACTGCGTTACAACGCATCTGTATACGCAGATTTTCATCATAAAACAACCAGCTTACATGAGGGTTAATGGTTAACTGTAGAAACTTGGGGGAACGAATATCCGTATTGAATTTGATGATTTTATTTTGAATATCAACGCCTCTGATAATAACTGTACGGGCAGCAGGAAAATGATCATCTATAGTTGTAAAAACACCAAAGTGAAAGGGATTCTTGTAAGAAACAACGCCTTCTTTCAACAGTCGCCAACATTCCCTGTCAATAGTAGATAAATCAGAATCGAAACACCATTCAGGCATCATGACGTAGAACAGAAATGTGATTGAGGACTATGCTCTTTTTTTAACTGCGGCTTTTGCAGGAGCTTTCTTCTGCTTAAGCAGGGCGTCGATCACTTTACTGAAAGCATTCATATTTACCTGACCTTTATAGAGCGTGTCATTAAGATAAAAAACCGGCACATCTTTCACTCCTTTATCTGCCCCTTCCAGTAAATCGGCTCTTACGCTCCATCCGTAAACAGAATCTACGAGCTTAGTTAAAAAATTCTTATCAGTCACGCCGGCTTCTTTTGCATACTCTTTCAGACTGATCGTACCTAATCTGCGTCGATGTTCAAAAAGTAAATTATGCATCGGCCAGAATTTACCTTCCTGGGCAGCACCCACAGAAGCTTCGGCTGCTTTATGCGCACGCTGGTGAATTTTAGTGAGCGGAAAGTGCCTGAAATTAAATTGCAACTTCCCTTCATATTTTTCCAAAAGCTGATTTACTACGACATTGGCCTTAGAGCATACATCGCTTTCATAATCACCATACATAACCAGTTTTATGGGCGCCTGTTTATCGCCTACCCAAATATCTTTGGTAGGTATAATTTCCAGAATCTGCCCCTTTGCATGTGCCATAATAGAATTTCTTTAAGGTAAAACCGCAAGTATTATTAATTTAACACCTAACGGTTTATAATTGTTTAAGTTATACCGGTGATGGCGAATGTACTTCGTTTCTGAATACCACCACTCCATCAAAAACGTCTACGACTACCGGTTTATTTTTGTCAACAGATCCAGCAAGTATTTTTTTGCTCAACCCATTAACTATCTCTTTCTGAATCAATCGTTTAAGAGGTCTTGCGCCCAATTGGGGATCAAAACCGTTTTCCGCCAGATAATCAATTGCATAATCCGTGAATTCAAGCTCTATCCCACTTTCTGCAGTTAATTTATGTAGGTTTTTAAGCTGAATACTGATGATAGACCTGATTTGTTTCATCAACAACGGAGCAAACATAATGATTTCATCCACACGATTCAAAAATTCTGGACGAATGGTTTGTTTTAAGAGTCCCATGACCTCGCTTTTCGCCTTACCAGTGGCTTCCTCAATGTCATTTTCCCGGGTAATTCCTTCAAAAGCCTCCTGAATGAGGTGACTTCCGATATTACTCGTCATTATGATAATCGTATTCTTAAAATTTACGATCCTTCCCTTATTATCCGTCAGTCTTCCATCATCCAGCACCTGTAGGAGAACATTCCATACATCCGGATGTGCCTTTTCAATTTCATCCAGTAATATTACACTATAAGGCTTTCTTCTAACGGCTTCGGTTAACTGACCGCCCTCTTCATAGCCTATATAACCGGGAGGAGCGCCCACCAGGCGGGAAACTGTATGCTTCTCCTGATACTCGCTCATATCAATACGCGTCATCATGCGTTCATCATCAAATAAATACTCAGCCAATGCCTTTGCCAATTCAGTTTTACCCACTCCGGTTGTCCCTAAGAAAATAAAAGAACCAATTGGTTTTTTAGGATCACTCAGCCCTGCCCTGCTTCTGCGAATTGCATCAGCAACCGCAGTAATAGCTTCCTCTTGTCCTACTACACGCTGGTGCAATTCATCTTCCAGATGCAAGAGCTTTTCTTTTTCGGACTGCAGCATTTTTGCAACCGGAATGCCGGTCATACGTGATATGTTTTCAGCAATATCTTCTGCAGCGACCTCTTCCTTCAATAATCTTTTTTCAGCTGAACTTTCAAGTTGTAGCGTTAAGTCGTTAATCTGTTGCTCCTGCTCTTTAATTTTACCGTAGCGGATTTCTGCAACCAAACCATAATTACCTTCGCGCTCTGCCCGCTCCGCCTGCAATTTCAATTGCTCAATATGTGCTTTTGATTGTTGCACTTTTTCCACTACTTCCTTTTCCTGCTTCCATTTTGCCTTCAACGTATCTCTCTGTACAGATAGATTTGCAATTTGCGTATGCAGTTCTTTTAACTTTTCCTCATCCTGTTCACGCTTGATGGCCTCCCTCTCTATTTCCAACTGACGAATTTGTCGCTCCATCTTATCCAGCTCTTCCGGCATGCTATTCATTTCCAGACGAAGTTTTGCTGCAGACTCATCAATCAGATCAATGGCTTTGTCGGGAAGAAAACGATCAGTGATATAACGTGTACTGAGCTCTACTGCTGCTATAATCGCTTCGTCTTTTATGCGTACATGATGATGTGTTTCATAGCGATCTTTCAGTCCTCTCAAAATAGAAACCGCATCCTCTTCTGTTGGTTCATCAATCATTACTTTTTGAAAACGACGCTCGAGCGCTTTATCTTTCTCAAAATATTTTTGATACTCATTTAAGGTGGTAGCTCCGATTGCTCTCAATTCACCACGGGCTAGTGCCGGCTTTAAAATATTAGCTGCGTCCATAGCACCCTCGCCACCTCCTGCTCCTACTAGCGTGTGTATTTCATCAATAAATAAC
>JBKDRQ010000276.1:0-2675 GCA_046341135.1 Bacteroidota bacterium | reverse complement strand
AGTAGTCTTTCTCAGCATGTAGGAGTATTTATACAATATTCATATGTAGGCTCAAAAAATTCAGGGTGTCCTAATGTATCTTATTTAGATATTTCCGGAAATCAGGCTTATGATCTGGGTATGACCCTGGTCCATGAAGTGGGTCATTATTTAGATCTGCTACACACATATGGTGCCTGTGGTACGAATATAGACGGATGTGATGATACGCCTTCTGTATCAGGATTGCCCCTTGCGTTTTGCGGCTCTAATAACGATACAAGAGGAGTGTGTGGAGGCGTTCCTAAAAGGCAATGGCAAAATTATTTGGACTATACGGATGATGCCTGTATGGATCGTTTTACACCGTGTCAAAGAGATAGAATGAAAGCAAGATTAGCTCGTCCCGGATTCAGCAATATTGTAAGTCCGGCAAATTTTACTGCAACAGGAGGCAATCAGGCCACATTCCCATAGAAAATATTAAAGCAACAACGTGTGATGGTTAACATAAAACGTATTACAATGAATTTTCCCAGATTTTTATTCCTGTTGTCCTTTTCATGTATGCTCGGGACAGCTCATGCAAATGATATCACGAACTTAACTAACGGCCTTGTTGGTTACTGGCCTTTCTGCGGCAATGCCATTGACAAAAGCGGCAACGGAAGAAACGGAACGGTGAATGGAGCTCAGTTAACGAAAGACCGCTTTGGCAGAGACAATTCTGCCTATGCATTTGCAGGAAATGTTTCTTCAAACATTACTATTGGCAATATAACCGGCATTACGGGAGACTATACGATTTCCTTTTGGGAATATACGGATAGCTATCAGCTTGCCTGTGAGATTGGTTTTGGTATTAATACTGCAAACACAACTGATCCCAATAAGGGCTATGGTATTCAGATGAACGGAAACACTTCTCTATGTAGTGTTGCGCCTCAGGTTAGGTTGGTAACAGACGGAGCTTCTGCCTGTACCAATATTATCTCAACTACGCAGCAGGTGCAACTGAATAAATGGACGCATATTATTGTTTCCAGGCAAGGAAATGTTGTTCGCATATTCATCAACGGGGTACAAGTAACCAGTGGCACCAATTTGTCATTGGTAGGCATTACCAATCTGGTTTTTGGTATGAGGTCTGACGCAACGATTCCTTTCAAGGGTATACTGGATGATATTGCTTTATGGAATCGGGCATTAACAATTCAGGAAATGCAGCAATTGTATGTTGCAGTACCTACGGTAACCTGGTCTACCGGAGCCACCACCAATAAGATTACCGTTAATCCGGGTCAGACAACGAAGTACTATGTTACGCTTTCAGATGGAATTACTACCAGTAAAGACAGTGTAACAGTAACAGTCGCTTCTTTGGATACAGCCGTAACGGCTCTTGATCCTACGAATGTATGTCCGGGTACGCAGGTAAGACTTCAGGCTAATGCATCATCAGGGTATCAATATCAATGGTTGTTAAATGGTTCGACTATTCAGGCTGCAACGAGCCGGACTTATGTTGCAACGCAGCCGGGTCAGTACCGGGTAGTGCTCCGCAGTACGGCTAATTGCAGAGATACATCCCGTGCAATTGCTGTAACTGTTCTTCAAACTGGATGTCAGCTCCCCAATCAACAGAAACAAGAAATATATTTGCCGGATGCTTTCACGCCTAATGGAGATGGCATAAATGATATTCTGGTTCCTCGTTTGTCCGGCATGGCATCATTGATTTCATTCAAAGTTTATAACAGATGGGGGCAGCTGATGTATGAAACGGATAAAAAAGATTCAGGTTGGGATGGAACTTTTAGAGGAGTCAAACAACCTATGGAAGCTTATCAGTGGATGGCTGAAGGTATCGGCAATGATGGCACACGAATAAAGAAAGTCGGCAGCACATTATTGATTCGTTGATTTAAAAAAAGGAGAATGAAATTAATATATACATTGATAATAGCGATGATGAGCCTGCATGTTATGGCACAGGATCCTCATTTCACGCAGTTTTATTATGCGCCTTTTTCGGTAAACCCTGCCTATGCCGGCGTATTTGACGGGCAGGCACGTGTTGTCGCCAATTACCGAAATCAGTGGGGCAATATTTCCCCTTTTAGTACAGCTGCTGTTTCTGCAGACATGAAGCTGGGTATTCAGGATGAAAATATGAGTAATCCATTTAATGTGGGAGTGCAGCTGATGAACGACCGCTCTATGAAAGGGGCCTTTCAAAGCAACTACGCCACTTTAGCGGCTTCGTACTTTGTGAAATTAGATTATGAAGGCAGGAATAGTCTTGGTGCAGGATTTTCGGGTAGTTATGGTAGCAGGCGGATTGATTTCAGCGGTTTAAGTTTTGATCAGCAGCTTACAACAAATGGATTTGATCGCTCAATACCAACGGGTGAATCTGCTTTGCAGGCATTAAAGCCATTCGCTTCTTTGGGTGCAGGACTATTATTCCGTCATGAAAACAGTGATATGGGTGAGTTCATGGATGTTGGGGTATCTGCTTTTCATTTTAATAAGCCGAGGCAGAGTGTATTGGATGACAAGAATCAATTTATTCCGTTGCGTATTTCCTGCCAGTTCAGCTATCAGAAATATTTAGATGATTTTTTGATGCTTAATTTGCGTGGATTGTATCAATCGCAGGCCAGCGTAACGTATTATCAGGCCGGTTTATCACT
>JBKDRQ010000275.1:0-2620 GCA_046341135.1 Bacteroidota bacterium | reverse complement strand
TAAATGTGCTGATAAAAAGTAATCAAATTAAATGCCTAATAAGATGTAATTTAATAAACCTGTCAGTATTTCAGTGCGGCAGGAAGGATAGTTATAACAAAATGGTAAGAGGGATAACTGTTGTCAGTTGTCTGTTTTAATGGTCCGAAACCGCCAACCTACAACCAAAAACCTTTAACTTTTGTTCTTTCTCTTCTCGTTTTTCCCCCTGATCACCTCCTGCACCGGCTTCCCTGATATTTTACTTTCCAGCCAGCTGATAATATCCAGATAGATGAAGGCTCTACTTTCAAAACGGTCGGATTCAAATTTCTTGACCTCTTTCAATAAACTTTTGAAAGCGGGAGTTAACTCTTTGGGTTGCAGACTGAAGGATTTGCGTAGGAACTGAAACATGGCCTCTTCCACACCACTCAGATTCTCCATTTTCGCCATAAACCTATAAACAGATTTGATCAGATATTCCAGCAGATTGAAATGGCCGAGTTCATAATGCGCAATCAGATGTAATAAACGGGCATAACATTGTAAGTCGTTTCTCAGATCTGTTTTCCAGTGAATAATCTTATTGAGATAGGTGATCGCTTTTTCATATTTGCCATTACCGAAATACAAGCAAGCTATTTTATAATAAAATACCAACACACGGTGCCGATCTAAATAAGCTTCATACGCTTTTAATTGTTCTTCGAGATGGGGTACCAGACGAATACCTTCGTTGAAAGTTCCTTCTAAAAAGTGCAGGTTGATTTTGGCCTGAAAGAGATATTGAAAGCAAAGAATTTTATAAATGTCATTATGCGCAACGCTTTT
The DNA here is from genome assembly GCA_046341135.1 of Bacteroidota bacterium. Lineage (GTDB taxonomy): Bacteria > Bacteroidota > Bacteroidia > Chitinophagales > Chitinophagaceae > Lacibacter. Next base: position 1,807 of record JBKDRQ010000275.1, on the reverse strand, counting down.
TTTGCGTGAAAATTTTTCAAAGCTTTCGATGGTGTCAGCTAACTCTTTTGTTTTTTGCAAGTCGAAGTAAGAAGCCATCAGATTGTGGAGTCCCTTTATATAATGCGCCGTTTCCACTTCTATCATGTCCGGATACCGATCAAAAATTTCTACCCATTTTTTTGAATAACGATAATGCTGCAGAAAATCCTGACGGATAAAGGCATACCAGTTCAATGATTGATAATAATACAGCTCCTCATAAAATCCTTTTTGCTTACCTGCATCAGGAGGTAATTGGGTTTCAAGAAATTTCTTTACTTCTGCTTCATCTTTCTTGTTTCTTGCCACTCCATTCTTGATATACCATCCATACAATTGCAGAGACAATCCGGACAGCTGTGAAATGTTAGAAAGTTTTTCATTCACCTGCATGGACAGCAGCTGCAACTCATCTGCTTTATGCTGCATGCTGCGGGTGATATATAACGCTTCAATTTTCTTTTCGAAGAATAAAATTTGTTGCAGATAGGTGAACTGATGATAGGCAACCGCCCGCTCTTTACATTTTTCTAATGTCTTTAGACTCTGCAGATAAAAACCTTTGTTGTACAGGATGCGTGCAAAATCCATTTGCTCATTTAATTGAAGGGTGATATTGTCTCCCTGTCGAATTAATCTAAGACTTGATAAAATTAGTTTCTGCAGGTGCGCTTTCAGATTGGAAAGCTGCAGTTTGCTGATGCGTTTATTTTTTTTCAGCAGTTCTCCTTCGTCGTATATTTTCATTTTGTCCAACGCATCAAAAAGCTGAATCACTTTCAAATCCGCAGCCCCCGTATTTCTGGCTGCATAGAGCTTGAAATTGCGCTTTTCGCTTTTTTCGAGCGACTTGATTAATAAAAATACCGTATCGTCCGAGCGGTTGGGCATCGTAATTGGAATGTTTGCAATTAGTTGAAAATCAATTAATTAAATTGATTGCGCGGGCGATTGTCTGCCGTAGCATATCGGTGATTTTGATTTTACAACGCTGTAAACTACAAATAATTTCGGAGGATTGTTTTGAGGTATCAGGAATTTCTCCATTTAGCAAACATTTATCTAAACAATTACGCATGTCCAGTCAAAGGATTATTATTTTCGATACGACCTTACGCGATGGCGAGCAGGTGCCGGGTTGTAAATTGAATACTGATGAGAAACTTAAACTGGCGCTGGCTCTTCAGGAATTAGGTGTAAATGTTATTGAGGCAGGTTTCCCCATTTCCAGTCCGGGTGATTTTGAAAGCGTGCATTCCATTGCCAAAGCGATCACGGAATCAGTAGTATGCGGACTTACCCGTGCGCAGCAAAAAGATATAGAAGTTGCAGCAGAAGCATGAAAGCCTGCGAAAAGAAAAAGAATTCATACCGGTATGGGTCCGAGTGACTTGCCTATCAAATATAAATTTAATTCAACAAGAGAAGAAATACTGGAACGCGCCGTACAGGCTGTAAAATGGGCACGTAATTATACCGATGATATTGAGTTTTATGCGGAAGATGCCGGAAGAAGTGACAATGAATATCTTGCTCGTGTGATCGAGGCCGTTATAAAAGCGGGAGCTACTACAGTGAATATTCCAGATACAACAGGATATTGTCTTCCGCATCAGTACGGAGAGAAAATTAAGTACCTTGTCAATAATGTGCCTAATATAGATAAGGCGATAATCAGTTGTCATTGTCATAATGATCTCGGTTTGGCAAGTGCCAACTCTGTATATGGTGCGATGAATGGCGCCAGACAAATTGAATGTACCATCAATGGATTGGGAGAGCGTGC
>JBKDRQ010000274.1:0-7556 GCA_046341135.1 Bacteroidota bacterium | reverse complement strand
CACAATACCGGCATTTTTACATTGCTGCATAAACATTTTTTCAAGTTCAGCATCTTTCATGGTGAATACTACATTCATCTTACTGCGACTTTCCTTTGCGACCGGTAAATTAAAAAGAGGGATAGATTCCAGTGTCTGATACAATAATTGAGATTTCTTTTCATTCAACACTTCCATAGCGTGAATCCCGCCTTGCTTTTTCAGCCAGCGTAAATTGAGCAACACTACATATACGGCAAATACCGGAGGTGTATTGAGCATACTTCCTTCCTTAATATGCATCCGATAGTCAAGTATGGATGGAATTGTACGATCTGTTTTACCAAGGATGTCGGGATTAACCACTACCATAGTAACCCCTGCAGCACCGGTATTTTTTTGTGCGCCTGCATATATCAAATCAAAACGATTGAAATCAAGCTGCCGGCTGAAAACATCACTGCTCATATCTGCCACCAGTGATATATTTTTTTGATAAGGAATCGTATGCCACTGCGTACCGGCAATTGTTTCATTCGTTGTAATATGCAAATACGCAGCTGTTTCACTGCAATTAACCACCGATGGTATTTGGGTATAATTCAAATCTTTGCCTGATCCTGCACTTTCTACATGACCAAATAATTTGGCCTCTTTAATGGCTTTGCTGCTCCATGGACCGGTTTCAGTATATGCCGCCACCTGATTGCCTGCCAGCAGATTCATAGGCACCTGCATAAACTGCATCGTTGCCCCACCCTGCAAAAACAACACTTCCCGATTGGCTTCCAGTTGCATCAGTTCTTTAACCAGCTGACGTGCTTCTTCCATCACGGCAACAAAGGGAGCTTCACGATGTCCTACTTCCAACAAGGATAATCCGCTGTTATTAAAATCAATCACAGCCTGGGCGGCTTCTTTCAATACTTCAGGAGGTAATATACCCGGACCTGCATTAAAATTATATACCATAGGTGCAAAATTACCTGATTTGTATATTAACAATCATTCACAACCTCTTCCCTTGATTTTACCCATTCGCCAGGATTTTTCCAGTGCTTCCGATTCTTTTTTATCTTCTTCAGCAATTAGATATTCCGTTAATGATCTTAGATCAGGTTGTCCTGCATCTACCCAGGCGGTATACCAAAAGGAAGCTGTAGCATAGATACTTTGACGCATTCTTCTCTCTACCATTCCTTCAAGCATTGCATTGTAGGCGCGTGTGTATGCAGATGCATATTGCCGGCTGATAATCCCGTTGCGCACTTCAAAAGCAAATTTTTTATCGGATGGGAAACGAGCTGATAGTGCTTGTTCAAATTTTAAAACCGTATCTGCAGCAACCGCACTTTCCATCACCCGCTGCCAGATAAAATTCAATGGATCAGGAATATAATCAGCCTTCCCGGTCCATAAATCAAATTCAGGTTCGGTAAGCAATTCAGGAATACGACTCTCCCAAAAACCATGTATGCCGTGCTGGTTGGTATATTGTCCATTATGATTACTGCAGGCATGCAGCGGCACATGTGCATCACCGATATAATGTCCGATTTCAGCGGAAAGCTGTAAAATTTTATGCGTATTTTTTTCTTTAAAAGCTTTCGTAAGACGAGCCTTCATCATGAGAATCCACCAAGGAACAATACCATGTGCTTGTATCGTATCCATGGAGTAGAGCGCAATCGCACTGTCGTATATTCTAGGAAGTGCAGAAAAAGGATACGTGCCGTAACGATTTATGTCTATAAAATGGCGCGGGCCTTCTTCGGGAATAGCATATCTTCTTTTGTCGGGATCAGTAGCATGTTCGCGGATGTAATCGATATGCTTTTTATAAAACCCGATCATTTCGGGAGGCAAGAGAAAAACAGAGAGGTAATTGATTTTTTCATGTGCATAAAATCCCCAGCAGTAAGAATGGTGCGTAAATGATAAAGCAAAAAGGAGAAAAGTGATTTTCTTCATACAGGTGTTTTTTGAATAGGTTATAAAAAAATGAAGATAGTTAATTTCATTAACTCACAACAGATAACAGACAACAGATAACTTTATCACCCCTCATCCACTTTGGTCACCCCTCCGCTAATGGCAAACTTCATCGCTTCTCCGGGAGTAATATGTGCATCCATTTGCTTGATGCGTGAAGCAGGAATCAGATAAACGTTACCTGCAATGGAATAACTCATAGGGATATATACAGAAACGTAATCCTTCAATCCAAAGTCTTCCATATTTTCCTGCGTTAGAAATCCCACACGCCATACATCATTATCATCTATATTGGCCAATACTGGTTTGTTAAACTTCTTTTTTTCTCCTGCAAATGCTTCAAAAAAGTCTTTTACAGTTGTATAAATAAATTTAATGCCTGGAGCCCGCTCCAGCATACGATCAAAGAAATTAAAAATGCGCGACTGAATAAAAAAGGTACTCAGATATCCTACTGCTGTTATACTGATGACAACCAGTAAAAAACCTAATCCAAAATTGCGCACAATCACTTTTCCTTCTTCATTCTCAACAGTAAGGATAGGAATCAGGTCGTCAATACTTGTTACAAGCCAGTAAGCAGCGTAGATGGTAATCGCAACCGGTGCGAGTACTAACATGCCCTGTAGAAAATACTGAAATAATTTCCGAAAAGAATTTTGGAATGACATACAGGAAGATTTATGTAAATGTATGACGTTGTATTAATAATCAACCACCTGCTCCTCTATCTGCTGTGGAAGCGCACGCCATTCATATTGTTGATTGCGTAGTTGAGACTCGAAACCGGCTTCTTTTATGGCTTCCTGAATACTTTTATAGGTAAACCGATGCGGTGCGCCGGCCGCGCTTACCACATTCTCTTCCAGCATGATACTGCCGAAATCATTGGCGCCTCCATGTAAAGCAAGCTGTGCGGTTTGTTTACCCACCGTAAGCCAGCTCGCCTGAATATTTTTAACATTAGGCAACATAATTCTGCTGATGGCAATCATACGCAGGTATTCATCTGCAGTAGTGAGATTATGCACACCTCTTATTCTGGTAAGTAGTGTATCCACATCCTGAAATGTCCAGGGTATAAAGGCGAGAAATCCTTTTGCATTTTCAGGTTTCTTTGCTTGTACTTCTCTTATTTTGATTAAATGTTCAAAACGCTCCTCCAATGTTTCTACATGTCCGAACATCATGGTTGCAGATGTTGTGATATTCAGTTTATGCGCTTCATGCATAATATCTAACCATTCCTGTGCGCCACATTTGCCTTTACTGATTAATCTTCTAACACGATCCACCAGTATTTCTGCTCCGGCTCCGGGTAAAGAATCCATACCTGCCTCTTTCAAGGCAGAGAGAATTTCTTTATGCGTACTCTTTTCAAGTTTGGTAATATGGGCCACTTCAGGTGGACCTAAAGCGTGTAATTTGATATCCGGATACAATTCCTTGAGTTGTTTAAATAAGGTAGTATAAAACTCAAGTCCAAGTTCAGGATGATGGCCTCCTTGTAATAATAACTGATCACCACCCCAACGAATGGTTTCTTCAATTTTCTTTTTATAGGTATCCATATCCGTGATATAGGATTCAGGATGACCAGGGACTCTGAAGAAATTACAAAACTTACAGTTGGCCACACATACATTCGTAGTATTTACGTTGCGGTCAATCTGCCAGGTTACTTTTCCGTGGGGTACTTGTTTTTTTCTCAGCTCATCGGCCACCCACATGAGTTCCGCTAATGGCGCATACTGATACAAGTATATGCCTTCTTCTTGTGTAAGGAATTCGAATTGTAAAGCTTTATCTAATAAAATTGAGACTTGCATGATGAAGGGAATGCAAAATTACAAATAACTCAACACAACTACGATAACAATGACAACGCGACAACAGTCCCGCCCCAAAGGCTTTCGGGGTTCGGGGCGGACAACCTGATTAATTCCTTATTACTTTTTAAATCTTATGCGCGATGCCACATATTGCCCTACTTTCTTTCCGACTTTCAATCCTTCCTCATTATCAAAACGATAATGAATGCCTCCGTATAATCTGGACATGGCTGCTTCTTCGGCCGCTTTTCTAAAGGATTCAATTTTACGGGCGGGGATGCCAAACTCAACCAGAGATGTGTCCATAAAAGAAAGTGTATCACTAAAACAATATGTCATCGCTTCTGCCGCGGCTGCAGAGTTGGTGGCGTGTCCGCTCACATAAGAAGGGAACGGGGGTGTTTGAATATAAGGGCGCCAATAGGGATTGAGATATTTAATGATGATGGATTCGGGGCGTACATAATTGCTTTTGTATTTCTCTTCCCAGGCTCTTATAAAGGCATCAAAAAAAGCAATAGATGTGATGGCATAAGCAGCTGTAGTCTGCGCAAAATCAGCTTTAGCGTGATACGCAGCAATGCCAACAATATTAAGCCAGTGCCCGGGAGGAGAAAATTTTTTGGTGGCATACATTACATGTCCGCTTACATTCATCCGGAAAGGATTGTCATCCCAAAAATCAGCAATATGTTTTTGTTCTTTTGTGAGACTATCGCCTGTATTTTTTACTTCGAGCAACGCTTTGTAATAAACACTGTTCTTGTTTTTGATATCATAAACCGGCGGTTTGGGTATTTCAAACATAAATGAGGTGTCGAGTACCATTGGACGAATCTTTTTCCAATGAGGTTCTACAGCAGAAGCATACATAGGAGGTGTGGGTGCCCAAAGATGTTCCTGTGCTTTAAACTCATATTTAGGTGCCCCCCTCGTGGCGCCATATCGATCTTTCTTGCTCCAGGCTAGGATAGATGAAGCAATGGTATCAGCAAACTTTTTAGTAGCAGCAATATGTTGCTCATTCAGCCCAATAGAATCAGCTTTTTTTAGCAAATCATCATAATAGGACATCAGACTTCCTTCCGGGAAAGTAACAGCGTTACCTACTTTGGTAAAAGCCAGTAGTGATGCCAGATGAAAATCGATAATATCTTTATTGTCCGGATTAGGTAATGATGGCAAATGTTTGATTTGTCCTGCTAAACTTCTATAATTGGTATCTCCTGCTGCCATACATTCGTAGCCTGCTATACATGCATACACATAATTCCTAGCAGCAATCATGGGAGGGAAGTTGTTTTCCAGCACTACGTTATTAAGCAGCTGAACCGTTGAGCAATACAAAACCCTATCATTGAAAAAAGAGACCTTGTTTTTTTGCTGCTTACATGCAATAAAACATAAACAAAAAATAAAAAGCGTAATGATTCGCATATACATTATTACTCTCCGTTATCTGATGCTACAACCACGTTTCTGTTAAAGCTTTCCTCTAGTGAAATGAGTGTTTCTGTTCTTTCAATCCCTTGTATTTTTTGTAAAGCATCATGTAAAACAAAACGCAGCTGACTCATATCCTTACATACCACTTCAATAAACATACTGTAGTTGCCAGTGGTATAATTCAACCGAACAATCTCGGGAATTTTCTTCAGTTCGGTTGCAACAGCATCATATAAAGAACTTTTTTCAAGATATATTCCCACAAATGCAGTAAGATCATATCCCAGTGCACCTAGATCTACATGTAAACGGGTTCCTTTTACAATACCTAGTTCTTGTAATTTTTTTATACGAACATGGATGGTACCACCGGATACAAACAGTCTTTTACCCAGGTCGGCGTAGGAAATCTGCGCATCTTCCATCATGGCAGAGATGATTTGATAATCGAGTTTGTCAAGATTTAATTTTGCTCCCATAAGCGCTATTTTGGTTAGAAATATTCAATCAATAATTAAATATATGTAGATTTTTTCTAAAATTAAAAAATAATCATTAATTTTTTTGCAACAAAACAGTTGTTTACATAGATTTGCATCATAATTGTTCTTTAACACTGTGGGGTGATGAAACTTTTGGCAGACATGCCCTCTCGTCTCGAGGGTGGGGAATCCAGGATAAACGCAGCATAGAGCCGACGTTACTTTTGGTAAGGCCGACCAGGGTTGACCACTATTCTTTGTGCTGCAGCTAACTGCCCCGTGGAGGTTCGACTCCTCCCCCTACAGCCATAAAAAGCTCATAACTGATTTTACTTGAATTGGTTATGGGCTTTTTTGTTTTAGTGAAGTTTCACTAAAGGTTTCACTAAACCGGAAGTGGAACTTTTGGCTGTGGGTGAGAAAAATGTATTCAAAATACTTAATTAAGATCCTGGAACTATTTATCTTCATAAATAACCTAATATATCCTTAGATAAGAAATCCTAGGGAAAAATTCAGCGGCTGTTTGACATACCAATAAACCGGATTTTATGATGCAACTGTTTTTTTAAAAATTTTCTTACTAATAGCTAATGCTGGTTCGATAGGAGCAATAATTGAATGAGGAGTTGCGTGAATATGCGAGTTATGCGTCACCCTATGAAAGACACCAGACAATAAATTAACAAATTGACAAACGAAATATATGGCCAATATTAATAGGAGCTGGACTTTTAGCATTGATAGCAAAAGCATTTTCAGAGGAAGATGAAAATACCTCTGACAACGATAAAAAGAGAATATTTATAAGTTTTGAGATTGAGGACGAGACTTACAGAGATTATTTGGTTCAACAAGCAAAGAAGGAAAGGTCACCATTTAACTTCGTTGATATGTCTGTTAAAAAACCTTGGAGTGAGGATGAGTGGAAAAAAGATGCAGAACCAAAATAAAGCGATGTGATGGTATGATTGTAATGCTGAGTAAAAACACATTTCATTCAAGTGGTGTCAGGTGGGAAATAAAATGTGCTAAGGAAGAAGGTATTCCAGTGATAGGTATGCACATTAAAAAAACAATAAAGGTGCTATTCCACCAGAACTAAAAGGAATACCAATTATTGAGTGGACTTGGGACAATTTGAGTAGAAGTTTAAATAAAATCTAAAATGAAAATATTTGTTTGCAATAGAAGTAAGGACATTGAGATAGCCAAACAAGCTATTGCAGACCTACTTACCAAATCCGAAAATTTTATTGCCGTTCAACAAGAAGTTGAGCATTCTGAAAATTGGCAAAAGAAAGTAGAGCAGAAAATGCAAGAAAGTGACTTTGTCGTCTTCTTACTTGGTTCTGACACTTTTGAAAGTGACCAAATAATTTGGGAATACGCAAAAGCAAAAGACTTAAACAAACAAATTGTTGGTTACAAATTGAGTAATGCCTCTGAACAATCAATTCTATTTTGTCAAGGTTTTCAGGTTTTTGACAACGCTGAACATTGTATAAAATTTCTTACAAAGACATATGATGATGACAGGAAGCTAAAGTTAGACCAATACAAGATAATGGTTAGTTCAACCGAAAAAGTGACCGAAAACAGAATGAAAGTGAATAATTTGTTTTTCACAATAACTTCTTCAATACTTTCAGTTGGTTTTGTGCTTGGTAAAACATTCGGGTTTTCAATAAAAGCAATGTTGGGTATGCTATCATTGACTTTACTATCCTTAATCGTCTCCTATTTTTGGGAGAAACTGATATTATCATACGCATTACTAAACAGAGGAAAATTTAAAGTAATTGACAAAATTGAAAAGCAA
>JBKDRQ010000273.1:0-3465 GCA_046341135.1 Bacteroidota bacterium | reverse complement strand
AAAGGAAACTTACCCACCTTCACTTCATATCCTGCTTCTTTAGCAGCTTTCTCTGTATAACCAACACTCGCAATTTCAGGCGTACAATAAGTACAACCTGGAATATTGTTGTAGTCCATCGGATCCGGTGTGTGATGATATTTCTTCTCTAAATAACCAATATGTTCTGCAGCATTAATGCCTTCTTTTGCTGCTACGTGTGCAAGAGCCTGTCCGGGCGCCACATCTCCGATCGCATAGATACCTGCAACGGATGTCTGCTGATATTTATCAACCACAACTCTTCCTTTATCGGTTTTGATACCGGCAGCCTCCAGTCCAATATTCTCAATATTCGCAACTACACCTGCAGCACTCAACAGGATATCTGCTTCAAGGATAACTTCCCCTGAAGCGGTTTTCACTTTGGCTTTAACGCCTGCACCGGAAGTGTCTACTGAAGTAACTTCAGCGCTAGTCATAATCTCAACGCCTTTCTTTTTGAATTGTTTTTCCAATTCTTTCGAAATATCCTCATCTTCAACAGGCACAACTCTGGGAATAAATTCTACGATGGTCACTTTAGTACCCATACTGTTGTAGAAATCGGCAAACTCAACACCAATCGCACCGCTTCCCACAGTGATCATGCTCTTAGGTTGGAAGGGTAGTACCATTGCTTCTCTGTACCCAATAATTTTTTTACCATCCTGAGGCATACTGGGCAATACCCGACTGCGACCACCGGTAGCAATCACAATGTATTTTCCTTCTACAATTTTCGCTACGCCGTCTGATCCGGTTACTTCGACTTTCCCTTTCCCTGCAATCTTCCCGTAACCCATAATCACATCAATCTTATTCTTTTTCATCAGGAACTGCACGCCTTTACTCATTTTATCTGCTACACCGCGACTTCTTTTCACCACCGCTCCAAAATCATGTTGTACGCCTGTTGCATTAATTCCATAACTGGCACTATGCTTCACATATTCATATACCTGCGCACTTTTCAGTAAGGCTTTGGTAGGAATACAACCCCAGTTCAGACAAACACCACCCAAGCTTTCCTTCTCAATTATCGCTACTTTAAAGCCTAACTGAGAAGCTCGGATTGCAGCAGGATAACCACCTGGTCCGCTACCTAACACAATTACATCGTATGCCATATGAATAAATTAAAAGTTGAATAATAATTTTCGGTTGCGAAGGTAAATTATGAAGGGGAATTGACAAAGGAATGTATCATCATATTAGCGGCTATCTGCCTCATTCATACGAATATTCCTGCCCTTAAACTTTTTACCATTGATGGAAGCGATCATTTTGGAAGCCGATCTTTTTTCTACCTCCACCCAGCTGTTTAATTCGCGCATATCGATTCGACCCAATGATTCTTTCTTTAAATCACTCATATCCAGCACAAATTGAAGGAAGCTGGCTTTATAAAAACCGTCTTTAGTACCCAGATTCACGAATAAACGAGTGAATTGGTCGCCGCCTTTAAAGCTTCTTCCCTGTGTATCGCGGAACTGTCCTCTTTCACGACCCTGATCGCGACCTCTTTCCGGTCTGCCATCTCTGCTAAATTTCTCAAAGCTTTTGCTTCTTTCCCGGACATTCAGATCTTCTGCAGTTTCATAATATTTCAGAAACCGGTCAAATTCCATAGCCGCTACGCGCTTTAAGATTTCCTCTTTATTCATGTCTGCAAACTTCTCCATCAGCAAAGGCACATACGCTTCATAGGATTCATCATTGATTTGCGTATGAATGATTTTGTCCATAAACGCAAAGAATTGTTTGCGACATACATCTTTACCGCTGGGAATTTCCATTTTGTGCATCGGCACTTTGATAATGCGTTCGATCTGTCTGAGTTTGCCGATTTCCCTGGAGTGAGCGATGCTCATACAAACCCCTGTCTTACCGGCTCTTCCTGTTCTTCCACTGCGGTGCGTATAAACTTCCGTATCATCGGGAAGTTCATAGTTGATAACATGGGTGATATCTTTTACATCAATACCCCGTGCCGCTACATCGGTGGCTATCAAAAGTTGCAAAGTTTTTTCACGAAACTGCCCCATTACTGTATCTCTTTGCTGTTGAGAGAGATCGCCATGAAGCGCATCAATATCATACCCTTCACGAGTGAGTTTTTCTGCAATTTCCTGTGCATCTGCTTTGGTACGAGTGAAAATAATACCGTAGATACCCGGATTAAAATCGATCAATCTTTTCAGCGCTTCATAACGGTGATGAGAAGACACGACAAAATACTGATGATCAATATTAACATTGGCCGTATTTACCTGTCCGACGGTTACTTCCACCGGTTGGTTCATGTATTTCTTGCTCACCTTCCTGATTTCAGGAGGCATAGTGGCACTAAAAAGCCAGGTGCTTTCTTTTTTGGGTGTATTCTGAAGGATGAATTCAATATCGTCCTGAAATCCCATATTCAGCATTTCATCCGCCTCATCTAATACTACATAACGGATTTCATTGAGATTGATGGCTTTTCTTTCAATAAGATCAATAAGTCTTCCCGGCGTAGCCACTACGATTTGAATGCCTCTTTTGATCGTTTTGATCTGCAACCCAATGGAAGATCCGCCATAAACGGCCACCACTTCCATGCCTTTTTTATATTTCTTGAACTTTTCAATCTCTGTAACAATCTGTAAGCACAATTCGCGGGTAGGGCATACAACCAGTGCCTGAGGAAAGCGATCAGAAACGGATAATAATTGTAATAAAGGTAAACCAAATGCAGCCGTTTTACCGGTGCCGGTTTGTGCTAGTCCAATATAGTCTTTAGTCCCACTTAAAAGATGCGGAATAGATTTTTCCTGAATGGGGGTAGGATTTGTGTAGCCGAGGTCTGTAATGGCTTTCATTAAATTTTCTTCCAGACCCAGGGCGTCGAATAACTGCATGATATTAATTAATTTTTTGCAAAGGTAAGCTTTTGTTGGGGGTTATGAGTTGGAGGTTATCTGTTAAGGTCTATTAACCATTAGAACAGACAACCCAAAACTGACAACAGACATCTTTTTATCTTCGTCCAAAATTTTACTATGCATAAGCTGACGATGGATGAGCTGAATCGTAAATCAGTGGATGATTTTAAGAAAGCAGAAAAGCAAAAGATTATCATCATTCTTGAAAATATCCGTAGCATGCAGAACGTAGGAAGTGTTTTCAGAACTGCAGATGCATTTTTAGTAGAAGCCATTTTTCTTACCGGCTTTACGCCTCAACCTCCTCACCGGGATATTCATAAAACCGCTTTGGGGGCGACTGAAACCGTAACATGGAAATATTTTCAGAATACCGCAGAAGCACTTCAAAGTATTTCAGAAAAGAAATATGATGTGTATGCGGTAGAACAGGTTGCAGAAAGTATTTCCCTTGAAAATATTAATCCCACTACAAATACAGGATCGGTATTGATATTTGGCAATGAAGTGAGTGGAGTAGAGG
>JBKDRQ010000272.1:0-9810 GCA_046341135.1 Bacteroidota bacterium | reverse complement strand
TGCTTATTCCAATCATCATCTTCTTCAGGAAGATCGTCGTCTTCATCATCTGCTTGTTTCTTTTTACTCGAAGCAGCTTTGCTTCCTTTATTTGCGACGGGTTCATCGTCTAACTCATCATCTTCCAGTTCATCATCCTCTTGCTTCTTTGAACGGGTGGAAGGCTTCTTAGGAGAAGTTGATTTTTCAGTCGTTTTTGGAGTTGCTTTTTTAGTTGACTTTGCCATGGTACAACGTTCTATAATGTAAATTTCGGAGAGATTTTTTAATAGTCAAATTTTTATAAAAATTTTTTACAAAACTACATTTTCTGTTTGATGGATAATCTGCTCTCTGCCGGGTCCATTGGAAATGTAACGGATGTCAATACCGAGATAATCTTTGATGAATCCGATATATTCCTGAAAAGCCGCAGGAAGTGCATCAGCCGACTTACAATCAGCAACAGCACGATCCCATCCGCTAAACAAACGATACACGGGATCGAGAGAAACCCCATTAAGCTGATAGGGCATGTGATCTGATTCCTTGCCATCAACCCTATAAGCTGTACATACTTTCAGTTCACTAAAACTATCAAGTACGTCAGACTTCGTCATAACAATCTGTGTTACTCCGTTGATCATACAGGCATAATGTAAGGCTACAAGATCAATCCATCCGCAACGGCGGGGACGACCGGTAGTAGCACCAAACTCATGTCCGATTTTTCTCAACTCTTCTCCTGTTGCATCAAAAAGTTCTGTTGGGAAAGGACCGCCACCAACACGCGTACAGTAGGCTTTTGTTACTCCTATCACTTCCCCTATGTGTTGCGGCGCGATGCCCAGACCGGTACACACACCGGCGGAGATTGTATTGGATGAAGTTACAAAGGGGAAAGTTCCGAAATCCACATCAAGCATACTTCCCTGTGCTCCTTCGGCCAATATTTTTTTACCGTCTTTCAACAGTTTATTGATAAAATATTCACCATTGACAATATTCAGGGTTTTCAAAAACGCTACTGCATCAAAAAACTCCTGTTCCCAGGCAGCAATGTCTTCATCAAGATTATAATTATACACCCCCAGCATCTGCATATGCTTAGCACGGAGTTTTTGATACTGTTCCTGGAAATCATTTCTGAGCAGGTCTCCTACACGAATGGCGTTACGTCCGGTTTTATCCATATAAGCAGGCCCGATCCCTTTCAGTGTAGAGCCAATCTTTTCATCTCCCTTAGAAAGTTCAGATGCTTTATCTAATGCCCGATGGGTAGGAACAATCACATTGGTGCGTTCGGATATAAAAAGATTTTTCTTAACATCCACTCCAAAACCGGACACTTTTTCACACTCCTTTTTAAGCGTTACCGGATCCAGCACAACGCCATTGCCAATCAGATTGATAATACCATCATGAAAAATGCCACTGGGTATCTGATGCAATACCACTTTGTCTCCCTTCACATACAGGGTATGCCCTGCATTAGGCCCTCCCTGAAAGCGGGCAATCACATCATAGCGCGGCGCGAAATAATCTACCACCTTTCCTTTTCCTTCATCTCCCCACTGGAGGCCCAGTAATACATCAACCATAAAAAATATTTTATTGAGACGGCAAAATTAAGTGAAAGCAGGACTGCAGAAAACAGAAAATTATTGATCAGTGTCATAACGCTCCACACGCTCAATGCCCGGCAGTTTCAACAAACCGGTAACGAGCAGATCCAACTCATCTTTATCTCGGACAAACAAACGGATATTCCCTTCAAATACACCTTCTTTTGCTTCGATGGTAATAGCACTGATATTCAATTTCATTTCCCCGGAAACCAAACTCAGAATTTTACTCACCGCCCCCACATCATCTACTCCGATTATTTTAACACCGGTAAGGAAAGAGATTTCTTTATTCTTAGCCCATTTGGTTTTAACCACACGATGGCCAAAATTTGCCAGCAGACGAGCGGCATTAGGGCAATTGGTTCTATGAATAATCAGTCCTTTTCCAGTAGATACAAATCCGAATACATCATCACCGGGAATCGGTTTGCAACAGTTGGCAAGTGCGTACACCACCTTATCGCTGCTCTCTCCGAAAATGATCAGTTCACTGTCTTTTGCCGGAAGCGATTTTGCAGGATCAAATGCCGGCTTGGGTTCTGCGGGCGACTTAACAGGTTTGGGTAGTTCAAAGCGATCCCCATGAACAGGCACCTCCTTTAAATCTTTCAGATCAATTGTTTTGCTGGCAATTTTATAATAAAACTCCAGGTGAGAGGGCTGTTTGAAATATTGAGCCAGCACTTCAATATTGTTTAAGTCATACACCACCCCCATCTGCTCCAGTTTGCGCTGGATAATATATTTCCCCTCATCAGCAATTTTTCTTTTTTCCTCTTTCAGCGCATCCTTGATACGGTTTCGGGCTTTTGCTGTTACCACAAAACTCAGCCAATCTTCACTCGGCTTCTGCTTGCTGCTGGTGATAATTTCTATCTGATCCCCGCTTCTGAGCTTATGCGCAATCGGCACCAGCTTATGATGTACTTTAGCTCCAA
This sequence comes from Bacteroidota bacterium, assembly GCA_046341135.1. Taxonomy (GTDB): domain Bacteria; phylum Bacteroidota; class Bacteroidia; order Chitinophagales; family Chitinophagaceae; genus Lacibacter. The sequence goes on along the minus strand of JBKDRQ010000272.1, from coordinate 7,265 downwards.
TGCAACGGCTTCCTACATCCGTATGTACATTGAAAGCAAAATCTAAAGCCGTTGCGCCCATCGGCAGCATCTTCACATCCCCCTTGGGAGTATACACATAAATCTCTTCTGCCAGAAAAGAACTTTTAAAGTCCTGGAGAAAATCCAGCGAACTGCTTTCCTGATTATTGAGTACTTCGCGGATATTTTTAAACCATAAATCAAATCGGTCTTCATCTCCGCCACCCTCCTTATACTTCCAGTGAGCCGCCAATCCTTTCTCGGCAATTTCATTCATCCGCTTCGTGCGTATTTGTACCTCTACCCATTTCCCCTGTGGGCCCATCACCGTAGTGTGCAACGCCTCGTATCCATTGCTTTTCGGATTGCTCAGCCAGTCGCGCAGGCGCTCCGGAGAAGGCGTGTACATATCCGTGATGATGGAATAGGCTTTCCAGCAGTCTTCTTTTTCTTTTTCCGAAGGCGCATCAATAATAATACGAATGGCGAAGAGATCGTACACCTCTTCGAATGTTACTCCTTTTTTCTTGATCTTATTGGAAATAGAGTGGATAGATTTTGGCCGGCCATAAATCTCAAAACTGGTAAAGTCAGCCTTTTCCATCCTTTCTTTAATGGGCTTGATAAATTCATTGATATATCTACTCCGCTCCCGTTTTGTTTCTGCCAGCTTTCTGGCAATTTCTTTATAGACATCCGGCTCCATGTATTTCATGGAGAGATCTTCCATTTCCGTTTTGATATTGTACAAGCCCAGCCGGTGCGCCAGCGGCGCATAGATATAAATTGTTTCACTCGCAATCTTCAGTTGCTTATCCCGGCGCATACCATCAAGTGTGCGCATATTATGGAGGCGGTCTGCCAGCTTAATAAGTATGACACGCGGATCATCGGTAAGCGTGAGTAATATTTTTTTGAAATTTTCTGCCTGCTGCGTGGAATTGGTATCCACCACATTGGAGATTTTAGTCAGGCCATCAATAATACGGGCAATCTCACTGCCAAATTCATGCTCCACATCTTCAAGCGTAATATCGGTATCCTCAACCGTATCATGCAGTAATGCGCATATCGTAGAGCGAATACCCAAACCGATTTCTTCCACACAAATCTGTGCCACTGCAAGCGGATGGAGTATATACGGCTCGCCGCTTTTTCTGCGCATGGTCTGATGCGCCTCTGCTGCCATTTCGAAAGCAGTTCGAAGTAACTCTCTGTCTCCTTTTTTAATCTTTAACTTGAGTGCGCGCAGAAGTACCCGATACTGACGGAGTATTTCTTTTTTCTCCTGCTCGGCGGTTAAGTTATAAGGCTGTATCGTAGAAAGGGTATCCAGAATAACAAATTTACAATTGAAATTACTAACTTTGCAGCCCCTAAAGAACTTTTAGGGGAATTTCATTCCGGATGTGGTGAAATTGGTAGACACGTCAGACTTAGGATCTGATGCCGCAAGGTGTGGGGGTTCGAGTCCCTCCATCCGGACTTACAAATTGGATGAACAGGTTCAGGCTTGCCCATACCGGCAGGCTTTTTTAACAATTAGAACAGCAGGAATAATTTATCACTATGGCAACAGTTACAAGAGAAAACATTGGTCTGTTAAACGACAAACTTACCATCAGCATCAGCAAGGAAGACTACTACCCTTCCTTTGAAAAGACATTGAAGAATTACAGCAAACAGGCTTCTGTACCCGGATTCAGAAAAGGTATGGTGCCCGCCGGCATGAGCAAAAAAATGTATGGCCCGGGAATATTTTCAGAAGAAGTAATCAGAACAATTGAGGGAAAACTTCAGGAATACTTACGCACTGAAAAACTGCCGCTTTTTGCACAGCCGCTTCCTTTGCCCAATACCGATTTCAAACCTGATATGCAACAGCCTGCCGATTATACGTTTGATTTCGAAATTGGCATCAAGCCTGAGTTTGATGTAAATCTGGGGAAAGTAAAAGCACCCTTCTATCGGATCACTGTAACCGAAGAGATGATCAGCGAAGAAGTGGGCCGACTCCAAAAACGTTTGGGCAAACTCACCGAACCAGAAACCGTAACAGGAGATGAAACCATTCTGAATCTTCTTTTTGAAGAGACCGATGCTGCCGGCAATGTACTTGAAGGAGAAGAAGCGAAGAAGAGAGATAACTCTTTGCTGGTAAAATATTTCAGCGAAGCGATCCGTCCTCAATGGATTGGCAAGAAAAAAGACGAAAGCATTATCGTTAAATTATACGATGCTTTCGATGAAAAAGAGCGTGACTGGGTCATTAAGGATTTAGGATTGGAAAATACGCCTGAGTCAGCTGCCAAAACATTCAAGCTCTCCCTTACAAAAATCGGGCTGGTGGAAGAGCGCGCACTGGATGAAACTTTTTTCAAAGAAGCTGTTCCAGGCAAAGAAATTGCTACAGAAGCAGCATTCAGAGCTGCTATTAAAGAGCAAATCCAAAGCTATTGGGATCGTCAGAGCTCCAACCAGATCCAGCATCATCTGTATCATGTCATGATGGATGATATTAAAATGGAATTCCCTGAAGCGTTCCTGAGAAAATGGCTGCGCGTTTCCGGCGAAAAACAAAAGACTGAGGAAGAAGTAGAAAACGAGTTCCCCACTTTCTTAAAACAATTACAGTGGACTTTAATTACCGATAAAATCATTCAGGATAACCAACTGGATGCCACCGATGCAGAACTCAAGGACAACCTCAGAGCCCAGGTATTAAGTTACTTCGGCAATATGGGATTAGGTAGTGGTAATATGGAGTGGATTGACAGCTATGTGGAAAGTCTGATGAAAGATGAACAGCAGGTGGACGGTGCATACCGAAAAGTGATTACGGAGAAAGTATTTGTATGGGCCGAACAACAGGTGCAAAAAGAAGAAAAGCCGATCAGTGCGGAGGACTTTATCAAAATGAATGAAGCCCATCAGCACGAACATCATTAATAAAAGTCCCGCCTCGGCGGGATTTTTTATAGCAATATTATTTTCCTGCCGTTCTGTCGGAAAAAAAATGCAGCATGATATTTGTCCTCTTGTTATTCCAAAGCTTTGCCCTAAATTGTAACCGAAATTTATGAACATGGACATACAAAAAGAATTTGAAAAGTTTGCCGTTAAAGATCAGCGCGTTTCCAGTAGCACGCTGCATCAGTACAAAACACATTTTCAACCAACGAATCTTACGCCCTACATCATCGAAGAGCGCCCGCTGAATGTGGCGAGCATGGATGTATTCTCACGCTTAATGATGGATCGTATCATTTTCTTAGGTGAAGGGATTAATGATTATGTGGCGAATATCGTAACCGCTCAGTTGCTGTTCTTAGAAAGCACCGACAGAACCAGAGATATTCAGATGTATATCAATAGTCCGGGCGGAAGCATCTACGCCGGCCTGGGTATTTATGATACCATGCAGTACATCACCCCCGACGTAAGCACCATTACCATAGGTATTGCTGCGAGCATGGGAGCCGTATTGATGTGTGCAGGAAGCAATGGCAAGAGAACTGCCTTAAAGCACTCGCGCATCATGCTGCATCAGCCTTATGGTGGAGCAGGTGGTCAGGCTACCGATATTCAAATCATGGTTAATGAAGTGAAGAAGCTGAAACATGAGTTGTATGAAATCATCGCTTATCATAGCGGACAATCGTATGATAAAGTGAAAGAAGACAGTGACCGTGATTTCTGGATGACCGCTACTGAAGCAAAAGAATATGGTTTGGTGGATGAAGTACTCATCATGAATCCCCGTAAGTCGAAAGAGAAATAATCAGTAAAACATTAGTTACTAAAAAATATTTTCAAGCAATGAAAACTCATTTATATCAAGCCCCCTTCCGTTTGGAAGATGAAGAGGATGAACCCAAAGAAAATCCGCTGGAAAGTCTAAGCGCAGCCGCCTTCGGACCTTACAATAAAAAATTTATTGAACAGAGAAAGATCTTCTTCTGGGGCGTCGTGAATGATAATTCAGCCAAAGAAATGGTCAACAAGCTATTATACCTAGATGCCATCAAGCCCGGCGAAGAAATCAAATTGTATATCAATAGTCCGGGTGGTGTGGTTACTTCCGGTATGGTGGTATACGATACGATGCGCATGATCAGCTCACCCGTAAGTACTATTTGTATGGGTATGGCTGCGAGTATGGGCTCCATTCTTTTGAGCGGTGGTGTAAAAGGCAAAAGATTCATCTTCCCGCACGGAGAAGTGATGATACATCAGCCGAGTATCGGAGGTGCCCAGGGCACCAGCGCAGATCTGGAAATTATTGCGGCGCAGATTGCCAAAACCAAAGAGCTTGGTGCAAAAATTCTAGCAGAAAACTGCGGTAAAACTTTAGATCAGGTGATGAAAGATTTTGACCGCGACTACTGGATGAATGCTGACGAAGCCGTGAAGTATGGAATTGTGGATGGCGTGCTGGATAAGATTTAGAAGGCAGGCCTAAATCCTTATTTATTATATAAACCTAGTTAAAACTCAACCTTAAAAACCACCTTACATGTTTTTACTTTTCCCTGTAGAAGAAATATTATTAGAAAGTTCCCCTCCTTACAAAAAAGGAGGGGTGTCTCGAAGAGACGGGGTGGTGGAAAGATTAAATAATTTACCTCACCTTAAGTCTATTAGAAAAAAACTTAGAAATAACCTCACTCCGGCTGAAGCAAAACTTTGGACCCTGTTGAAGAGTAAACAGATGGATGGTAAAAAATTCAGAAGGCAGCATAGCGTGGCAAATTATGTTCTTGATTTTTATTGCCCCGAAGAAAGGATTGCCATTGAACTGGATGGTAAAGGACATTTTGAAGAAAATCAGGCAGCTTATGACAGGAAAAGAGATTTATTTTTAGCATCGGTAGGAATAAACGTCTTGAGATTTGAAAATAAATGGGTTTGGAATAACCCGGATAGGATATTGGAAATAGTGAAAATTTATTTTCAGAAAGAACCACCCCGTCAGCCTTAGGCTGACACCCCTCCTCTGGGAGGATGGGAGCTCTAAAAGTAGAATTTACCAAATCCCTGTATTATCTTTGAGAATTGGGTTAAGTTTATTACCCATGAAATTTTATGGCAAAAAATGGTACCTTACATTGTTCATTCTGCGGCCGCAGTCGCGAAGAAGTAAAACTTCTGATTGCAGGACAAGAAGGGCATATCTGTGAAAACTGCGTTGAACACGCCCAGGAAATCATCCACCAGGAACTACAGACAAAGCAAGAACAAAGCACTGTTTCCAATTTCAAACTCAACGTAAAGAAGCCGGCAGAAATTAAAAGTTTTCTGGATGAGTACATCATCGGACAGGATGAAGCAAAGAAAGTAATGGCCGTTGCCGTTTACAATCATTATAAGAGATTAAGACAAAAGCCGGATACGGATATTGAAATTGAAAAAAGCAATATCGTAATGGTCGGGGAAACCGGTACCGGGAAAACCCTCATTGCAAAAACAATTGCCAAGCAACTGAATGTCCCTTTTGCTATTGTAGATGCCACTGTATTTACGGAAGCAGGTTATGTAGGTGAAGACGTTGAAAGTATTTTAACACGATTATTGCAGGTGTGTAACTATGATGTAGCTGCTGCCGAGAAAGGCATTGTATATATTGATGAGATTGATAAGATTGCCCGTAAGGGAGATAATCCATCCATCACGCGTGATGTGAGTGGAGAAGGCGTACAGCAGGGCATGTTGAAACTATTGGAAGGGACAGAAGTATTGGTGCCTCCGCAGGGCGGACGTAAGCATCCCGAACAAAAGCTCGTTAAAATCAACACGCAAAATATTCTGTTCATTTGCGGAGGTGCTTTCGACGGCATCGATAAAATCATTGCCAGAAGAATCAATACCAATGCCATTGGCTTTAATGTGAACAAGGAAGATCAGGAGCGCATGAAGAAAAATCTGCTGCGCTATGTAAATGCACAGGACTTGAAATCATTCGGACTGATCCCTGAATTGCTGGGTCGTCTCCCAGTTGTTACCTTCCTGAATCCATTAGATGCAACAACACTCAAAGCCATCCTCGCTACTCCCAAAAATGCACTGATCAAACAATATGTCAAGCTTTTTGAAATTGAAGGCATTGATTTACGTATTGATGATGAAGTGCTTGACTTTATGGTAGAGAAAGCTATGGAGTACAAGCTCGGCGCACGTGGTCTCAGAAGCATCTGCGAGAGCATTCTTACCGATGCTATGTTTGATTTACCCGGAACGGACACTGCTTCATTTCATCTCACACTGGAATATGCACAAAGAAAGTTTGAGAAGAGCACATTGAGTATGCTGAAAGTTGCCTAATTTTTTCTTTTCAAAATATATACATGCAAGAACTCGTCAATCGTCTGATGGCAGAAGGACTTACGGAGGCACAAGCCTATAAGTCTATTGAAGTTATTAAGAATTTTGCAACTGAAAAATTCCCCATATTCGGTGGAGCTATAGACAAACTTTTTGACAAGTATGGACCCAAACAAGAAGATGATTTTCTGGAGTGATTCAATACGTCAATATCTCATTGAGATATTGTTTGAGAAGAATGGTTTGCGATTCAGTCAGCTTTCCGATTTTTTTATTTAATCTTTCCTTGGAAACAGAACGAATATGAAACGTAAGCACTTCCGATGCTTGGGTAAGATTATTCATTGCATCGGGCTGTAAAACTAAATTTCCTTTGTAGTTCTTTATTTTAGTCGTCAAAGGAAAACAAATAACCACAGGCAAATATTGATTCAGCAAATTTCCGCTGATGACCACAACCAGCCGGTAACCCGATTGCTCGCTCCCCTTCACCGGATCCAGATGCGCATACCAGATTTCACCCTGCTTCATCTTCTTTGCGCAGTTGGGTTAAATAATCTTCCATCCCTTCCTCTGCAACGGAAAGCAGATCAGTATCAGCCGCCATTTTTTTATACGACTTTATGTACGAAGCTTTATTGAGATGATCGAGATAAAGCCGCAATGCGGTCTCGAGTAATTTGTTTTTGGGAAGACCTAATTCAGATGCCTTGAGATTCAGCTGTTCCCATAAAGGCTCGGGCAAAGTGCTGGTAAAAGTTGCCATATAAGAAACATTTATACAGCAAAAATATAAATTATATGTATGATTTACAAATAAAGCTATTTCAATGCCTGACGGGCAATTACCACTTTTTGAATTTCACTGGTACCCTCCCCGATGGTGCATAGTTTAGAATCACGATAATATTTTTCCACCGGAAAATCTTTGGTATATCCATATC
>JBKDRQ010000271.1:0-3422 GCA_046341135.1 Bacteroidota bacterium | reverse complement strand
ACAAAAAAAGATGTCCTGGTCAATGGCCAGCTCACCAAAGCAAATGGAGAGTTTAATCTGGAGGGGCTTCAAGTATTTACACAATATAAATTGCGCATCACAGCAATCGGATATAAATCCATAGAGCAAAAAATCAGCTTTGATATTAAAATGAATGGTGGCAACGACATGGCACAAATGCTCAACAAAGTGAATAAAGACCTGGGCAATATCAAACTTGAAGGCAATATCAAAGAAATGAAAGAGATCGTAGTAACCGGAGAAAAACCACAATTACAATTAGGTATTGACCGAAAAATCTTTAATGTAGATAAAAATATCGTTTCAGCAGGGGGTAATGCGATAGATGTAATGAGAAACGTACCGACAGTATCCGTAGATGTTGAAGGAAACGTATCGCTTAGAAACAATAGCCCCGAAATATTTGTAGATGGCCGCCCTACTGTAATGACCCTTGAGCAAATACCTGCTGATGCCATTCAAAGTATTGAACTGATCACCAACCCTTCGGCCAAGTATGATGCAAGTGGTGGTCAGTCAGCAATCATCAATATCATTTTAAAAAAGAATCGTCAGCTGGGCTACAATGGTAATCTAAGAGCGGGGATAGATATGCGCGCACGCGCTCAAACAGGTGCCGACTTTAATGTAAGGCAAGGGAAAATCAATGTTTTTGCCAATGCCATGTTTAATCAAAGAAAAACGATTGCGTGGGGCGAGACCGACAGAAACAACCTCATTCCTACAAATGACCCATCTACATTATTCTTAAAAAATGACAATACCAGCACCGGTTATTATGCTTTCATAAGAAGCGGACTCGATTATTTTATCAATAACAGAAATACTTTATCACTTACCGGAAGCCTGTCTCGCGGAAATTTCAATACAGATGATGTAAGTGATATTGCTATTAATCAACTGAACACCTCTATTCTAGACTCTACCGAAAAACGAAGCACCATCGGAAAGAATCTATTCAGGAATATTGGCGGACAGATCAGTTATAAAAGAGTATTTACAAAGCCCGGCAAAGAATGGCAGGCAGATATAAACTACAATGAAAGCAAAAGCGATAATGATCAGTCAATTATTATCAACACCTCAAAATTTGATGCTTCCACACCTGCCGTGTCCAATAATTTAACCCAATCGGTAGATGCAGGAGGAGGCAACAGACTGCTGGTAATTCAAACAGATCTGATTAACCCTGTCAATGATAATATAAAAATAGAAATGGGTGCCCGGTCTCAGATCAGATGGTTTGAGAGCTTTCAGAAAAATGCAATCAATGGCTTTGCAATTCCCGGCATTAGTAATGAGTTTGCATTTATTGATAATGTACATGCTGCTTATTTCAATTATGCACAGAAATTCACCCGAGCTAACCTCAATTTTCAAGCCGGATTAAGAGCTGAGCGTTCCTCTTACGATGGAGAGATCATTGGAAAAAATAATTCATTCAGTAATGAATTTCCCCTGGCATTGTTTCCAAGTGCATTTATATCCAAATCATTTAGAAAAAAACAGGATCTTCAGTTAAATTATACGCGACGTATAAAAAGACCTACTTTTTTTCAGCTGCTGCCCAATACAGATTTTACAGACATACTCAATTATCAAACCGGAAACCCGAATTTAATACCGGAATTCACGAACTCACTTGAACTCTGTTATCAAAACACTTACGGCAAGAAAAACAACACTATCCTGGCCACCCTATTTGGCAAGCAAACCGAAAATCTGATTGCCAGATATCAGGAATCCAGAAAACTCGGAAATTCAGACACAACCGCATTCATTACAACCTGGGTAAATGCAACTACGGCGTATGCTGCAGGCTTAGAACTTGTATTTAAGAATAATATCAATAAGTGGTGGGAAACAAACTACAACTTCAATTTATATTATTCTAAAATACTTGGCACGGCCGCATTACCTTCTTTAGAAAATGAACGTACCAGCTTTACATTTAAGATCAATAATACCTTTAAGTTAGGTAAAGGATGGACGATGCAGCTAAACGGCGATTATAACTCACGCACTATTCTACCCCCCTCTTCAGGATCAGGCGGTGGAGGAAGAGGCGGCGGCATGTCGGGTGGAGGCATGTTTGGGGGCGGCCCTATTTCAACCACTCAGGGGTATATCGATGAAAACTATTTTGCTGATCTGGGCCTGAGAAAAGAATTTAAAATAAAGAACAATACGGCAACCGTATCTGTCAACTGGAGTGATTTTTTAAGAACAAGACAAAATATTGTCTTTTCAGAAGCATCGGGGTTCAATCAAAATAGTTGGAGAAGAAGAGATCCTCAATTTTTTCGGATAAACTTCAACTACCGATTCGGAAAGATGGATGTGTCCTTATTTAAGAGAAAGAACAACAGATTTGAAATGGGAGATGATGTACCTATGCAGTAATCATTCATTTTTCCCTTCCAGCATCGGCACGAAAGAAAACTGATCAAACTTCTCTACTTCAGTTGAAGCGTCTTCAAGCTTGGTGATTCTCAACATACGCTGACTGCTATCTTCATTTACCGGAATAATCATCAAGGCGCCGGTTTTCATTTGCTCCAGTAATTTGGGAGGTATAAAAGGTGCAGCAGCTGTTATAATTACTTTGTCAAATGGAGCGTAAGTAGGCAACCCCTGAAAACCGTCCCCATAAAACATCTTTATCTGAGGATATTTCTTAATGAAGGCAAACTCATTCCTGTTTGCATGATAAATCTTTTTTTGTCTTTCAATGGTATAAACCTGTGCGCCCATTTCAGCAAGAACACAAGACTGGTAACAGCTTCCCGTACCAATCTCCAACACTTTGTCAAACGGACGAATATTCAAAAGCTGCGTTTGATAGGCCACTGTATATGGGTGTGAAATAGTCTGACCTTCCCCAATAGGAAATGCCCGATCCTCATAAGCAATCTGATCAAAAGCCGTATCTAAAAAAAAGTGCCTCGGAATATTTAAAATAGCATCCAGTACTTTTTCATCAGAAATCCCTTTTTCTTTCAAGCTTTCCACCAACTGCCTTCTGAGACCTTTATGTCTGTATGTATCTTCCGCACTTCGCTTCATATCATTTCAATTGCAAATCCGTAATAATGCGCCCTATCTTATTTTTTAATTTCGAATATACTTCTTCGTATTGACTGATGCTTGCCAGCGAATCCCGCACACTGAAATAAAACTTTATTTTAGGCTCCGTTCCGCTGGGTCTTGCAGAAATCTTTGACCCATCCTCAAGAATAAACTGCAGTACGTTTGATTTCGGCAAATCAATATCCCATTCAGTACCATTAGCTAGATTCTTGCCCTTTTGCAGCTGATAATCGAGCAGCTGAATAACTTTTACGCCATCTATGACCGAAGGCGTATTCTTTCTGAAGCCTTCCATCATGGCAGCAATTTCA
>JBKDRQ010000270.1:0-5605 GCA_046341135.1 Bacteroidota bacterium | reverse complement strand
CAATTGGTAAGGACCGGATGAATAATTTTTTTAAAGCAGAAAGGGAATTTAGAGGCGTTCTGTTAAACAGAATTAAAAATCATCCTCGCCAAAATGGGATGCCGCCTGTCAATCGTGAAAAGAGAATAAGAAATTAGTTGTTTTAAAAAGATATTCGTATTAAATTTGCATTAGGTGTTTTTCATAGGTTAGCAACGGCCGACTCTTTTTAGGGTTGGCCTATTTTTTAATGAATGCTATAGATTGGAGTTTTAATATCATGATAAAAAAGAAATTTCCAATTTTTCTCTTTCCCCTCTTCTCCCCATTTACTTCTTAATGCAGCTGCCTGTTTACCGTCGTAATCATACTTTGCAATAAATTTTGTTTTTAATTGTACCAGCTGTGGCGCAACGTCTCCTCCAAAAAATATAGTCTCCTGATCTTCTTCTATCCAGAAGACCTGATGCCACGGGCTATGGCCCCCTGATACGGCATATTTAATAATGTTATTCAACCAGCCCTCACCATCTACCAATACAAGCTGATCTGAATGATTAAGCGGTAAAATGTATTCAGCTACATAAGAGGATGAATTATTTGTAAGGGCAGTTTCAAATTCTTTTTTATTTATCACATATTTGGCATTAGGAAAACTTAAGATCCGGTGGGAGGAAAAATTATCTTTCCTACTTATTCCTCCCGCATGGTCTTTATGTAAATGACTCATTAGTACTAAGGTGATATCCAGTGGGTTAATGCCTGCTTTGATTAAATTATTGTGTAGTTGTAAGTTGCCTTTTTCATCTGTAAATCCAAGACCAGTATCCAGCAGAATAACTTCATTGCTTGTTTTTACAATAAAAGGCTGTATTTCCACAAGTAGACTTCCTTTGGGCTTTTCATCTAATCTGTCTGTATTAAGAAATGGGATAAATTTTTTTGAAGCATCTACAGTAAAGCTTCCTTCTGATAGAGGGATGATTTGCATAGTACAAAATTCGGATATTTTTTAAGGATGTGTGAAATATGTGCGTTGAAGCTTATTTCAAATCAGTGTAGATGTTTTTTATCTGAGTACCATATGTCTGTCCAGATCTAAACGAAGTAATATGAAAATCAGGATGGTAAATGTGAGCAAAGAAGAACCACCATAACTTAATAAAGGAAGTGTTATGCCGATAACAGGCATCAGTCCGATGGTCATGTATATATTTATAAAAACATGAAAGAATAAAATTGAAGCAACACTGTAGGCATATACACGGGAAAAGGTGCTTCGTTGTCGTTCTCCGATGCGGATGATACGAAGAAGAAAAAAGAAATATAGTAAAACCAGTATTGCACTACCCCAGAAACCAAAACTTTCAGCTACTGCAGTAAATATAAAGTCGGTATGTTGTTCTGGCACAAAATCTCCCTGAGTCGTTACACCCTTTAAAAAACCTTTCCCGAGGAATCCACCTGAACCAATAGCAATTTTTGATTGCTTCACATTATAAGTGTAGTCTCTTTTTTTCCCTTCTGATTGCTCTTTCTGAAATTGTACAATTCTTGCTTTGTCTTTTGGAACATAACTTTTGCCGAACATACTTAAAATACGTTCTGATTGATAAGGTTTGAGGATTTTATCAAAAACAACATAATCAGAAAAGTATTTGATAAAAATGCATAATCCGGCAATCAATAGTATGCCAACAAGCGACAAATAATTTTTACGAACCTTTCTCCACTGTATATAAGTAAAAATTAATGCAATAAGCCCTATCAGGATTGCATAATCACGAAAGGACATGACAATTGCTGTAACAAATAAAACACCAACGGAAAATCCTGTAATCAAATATATGGCAGGCAGCCCTTCCCGGTATAAAACCAAAAAAAATGAAAGATAGACGAGCGCTAAACCGGTTTCTTTCTGAGCCACCGATAATACTGCCGGGAGCATAATGATGAGTATAGCAATTATATGTGCTCTGGACTTGGAAAAATCTGTATCGAGACGACTCATATATTTCGCTAAGGCAAGGGATGTAAACACTTTACACAATTCTGCAGGCTGAAGATTAAATCCTCCACCTAAAACTATCCAGGAGCGGGAACCGCTGATATCTTTCCCTATAACAAAAGTCAGCAGCATTAGAAGAATGCCTAAAAGAAATAGCAGATTTGCAGACGTAGTAAAAAACTTGCTGTCGATTAGTAAAATAAAAAATGCTACCAAAGAACTAATGAGTACATATAGTATTTGCTTTGAATAATTCTTTTTTAATTCGATCACAGACTGCCAGAATGGATCTTGAAAACGATATTCCACAGAGAAAATGGCAAGCAATCCAATGCCCACGAGCAGGTAGTAAAAAAATATGATACGCTGATCAGATCCTTTGCCTATTATTTCAGTGTCTCTACTCATAATTTATAAATATCACCCTATTGAATTCGTGAATAAAAATTTACTCCACTTAAAGCTATATTTTCTATCATCAAAACCTGTCGTAATAAATAAATACGGATTGATTAAAGAAGCAATGGGTATTATAGGCCGGGATTTATTTCCGTTATAGATTTCTGTATATGTCTTTGTAATTCGATTATTTTTTTTCTGTGTATCTGATTTTGTTTTAAGGTTTATCAGATTCAAAGAGTCTTTCACTTTTTTAATAGAATCTCTTTTGTATAATTCCTGACGTATACGGGCCGGGATCAAACTGACATTTGCTATTCTCTCAACTTCGGCTTTCCGTCTTTCTCCGGATATTGAATCTTTAAGAAATTTTTCCATCAGTAAGGAGGCAATGGGAGCAGCCCAGGTAGCGCCATATCCTGCATTTTCTACAACAACACAAATGGCAATTCTTGGTTTTTCTTTCGGCGCGAATGCAACAAAAAATGAATGGTTTTGCTGCTTCTTTCCTTTGTAATAATTTTCAACGGTCCCTGTTTTTGCACAAACTGAAATACCTTCTATCTGTGCATTTCTTGCCGTACCATTGGTAACTACCATTTCCATTCCATCTATAACAGCCTGATAAGTGCTGTCTTGAATATGTAAAGGCATAATTTTTTTTCGATAAGCATTCAGAATTGTATCTGATGCCGTTTCTTTTTCGATAGATTTGACGAAATGAGGAGTATAATACCAACCTCTGTTGGCGATCAGGCATACCGAATTAGCCATTTGAAGAGGGGTGACTTGTATTTCTCCCTGGCCAATACCTAAGGAAGCAATGGTACATGAATTCCAGCCTCCTTTTCTGAACACTTTATTGTATCGGGTTGTATCCGGAATATAGCCGGTGTATTCTCCTGGCAAGTCTATTCCAAGACGATGCCCCAGTCCAAAACCTGTCATGTATTTTTTCCAATACATTAATCCATTTTCAATATTCCCCATTCTTTGGTTATCAATCGCCATACGAAACAAATGGGCATAATACGAGTTACATGAATTAGCAATAGATAGTTTTAGATCTGCAGCATGACCAGCATTATTATGTGTACAAGCCGGTTTTCCGCAAGGGCCATATCTACCAAAGCAGTTATATCCGAATTGTGGATTTATTAAGCCTTCGTCCAACGCTACCAGTGCACCTAAAGGCTTGAAGGTTGATCCCGGCGGATAAACTCCTTGCATGCCTCTGTTAAGCATGGGAGAAGCAGGATCCAAGAACAGGCGATTGAAATTCTTGCGCGCATTAGGGCCAGTAAGTTCATTTGGATCATACCCCGGTGTTGAGGCCATGGCAATGATACCTCCTGATTGCGGCTCAATAGCTACAACACTACCTACTTTATTTTTTAATAATTTTTCTGCAAGTTGTTGCACCTCTATGTCTATATAGGTATTTAAATGTCTGCCTGCTACGGAAGGTGTATCAAATGCCCCCTGTTCATACGGGCCAATGGGTCGGTTAAAATTATCTCTAAGAATATACTGGATACCTCTTTGCCCCATAAGTGTTTTTTCATAATAGTTTTCCAAACCACTTCTTCCTGCAAAGTCTCCCATCTGATAAAAGAAGTTCGATTTTTTCAGCATTGCTGAGTCTACTTCACCTACATAACCTAATATTTGCGCTGCTGCTTTGTATGGGTAAGCCCTTATAGGACGTTCCTGAAGGAAAAAAGCGGGCTGAAAGCGGAAAAGATTCTCATTGATTTTGGCATATTTTTCCGGAGTAAGTAAAGCCTCAAAAATACTGGGTCTGTTTTTTGTATTCTTGATGATGGCGGTAATAATTCTTTTTTTAAATTCTGCCGTGTCAATATTTAAGATACGGCAAAGGGTAAATGTATCGGCACCTTTTACCTGAGAAGGGGTAACCATCAGATCGTACATCGATATATTTTGCAGAATAGCCCGACCCTTTCTGTCGAAAATGATTCCTCTGCTGGGATATACTACTTTTCTTAAGATTGCCTGATCTGTAGCCAGTTTTTCATACTTGTCGGAAAACAACTGTAAGAACATCAGCCTTATCAGCAATACTACAAATACAATTGCAAAAATGATTTGTATGGTAAGATTTCTTGATTGATTAAATACTGCCATTTTGCAAGCTTGTTGATTGATTATTTAATCATCAGGTATTTGTAATGAACTTTTGTTTGCGATGAAAAATCAACTCAACAATTAAAATTAACACTAAACTAATAAGTACAGAAACAGAGGTTTTTATAAGTATGTACAAGATATCACCAAATTGAAAAGCCTGTATGGTAAACAGACAAAGATGATGGAGCAGCGTCAGCAGTGCGATATAAGAAATGTAGGGGATGATGCCCATACTCTGATATGATGGCTCTTTATAATTGTATTCCACTCCTTCCTGAAGGGTGAGCAGATTAATAAGAAAGGGTCTGAAATAACCTATTATAACAGCTGATGCAGCGTGCATGCCTGGTGTTTTGGTAAAAAAATCCATCGAAAGTCCGAGTAAAAAAGATAACAATAATAATGAAGCCCGTCCGATTCTGAATGGAAGCCATAAAATAAACAGAAAATAAAGTATGGGAACAGCCGTATGATGTAAGGGGGGGATTTGGTAAAGTAAAAAGTGCTGCACAAGTATCAGCAGAAAAAATCGAAATATGTATTTTAAAAAATCACTCATCTTATTTGATATTCCTGTTTTCTAAAGACTCCTGTTCACCTTTTTGCAGATTCTCAATGACAAACACATGATGTATTTTACTAAATTCAGTAGATGGCCGAATATGTAAAAGAAAATTATTTGTGCTCTTTTCAGGGATAATCTTTTCAATGGTGCCAACCATAATGTTTGCAGGGAAATCGGAATACTGACTTGTTACTACGGTATCTCCCTTTTGCAGTTTAACTCCTTTGGGAATATCTTTCATTTGCACCAGTTGAGGGCTCACGCCATCCCATTCAATTCGGCCCATTTCTCCTGTATTTTTCAATCGTGCACTGATACGGCTTTGTTTATGGAGCATACTCATGACAGTTGCAAAATTGTTGCTGACGTCAAGAACAACTCCTATTACACCTTGCGGACCAACCACAACCATACCCGGCTGTATATTTTGTAAACGTCCGCGATGAAGGGTAATGAAATTATTGGGAAGATGTATGCTATTGTTCACTACAGTAGCTTCTCGG
>JBKDRQ010000269.1:0-3413 GCA_046341135.1 Bacteroidota bacterium | reverse complement strand
CAGCGTCAGATGTGTATAAGAGACAGGCGTATACGGTACACCCCAAAGAACAGTAAGCGGATATGATTTAAGAAGACTGCAACTATTGCTGGCGGTTCTGGAAAAACGAGGAGGTTTTCAATTCGGAATGAAAGATGTATTCTTAAATATTGCAGGGGGAATAAAAATAGAAGACCCCTCTATTGATTTAGCTGTTTTGAGCGCTCTGCTATCGAGTTATGAAGACACCGTGATCCCTTCAAATATTTGTATGGCCGGCGAAATAGGGCTGAGTGGAGAGATTCGTGCCGTAAACCGAATTGAGCAAAGAATTGCAGAAGCGGAAAAAATGGGATTTGAAAAAATAATAATCAGTAAATATAATATCGGGGGCAAAAACAAAAAGTCAAACATATTTTCAAAGTTTAATATAGAAATTATCAGCATGAGTAAAGTGGAAGAACTGTATCAGTATCTTTTTTAACTTTACCCAATGCTATCCATTTTGAAAAATGCCGGCACTGACCTGCTACAACTCTTTTATCCCAACACCTGTGCAGGTTGCGGTCAGTTAATACATCAAAAACATCATGCAGTTTGCATAAATTGTTTTTTAGAATTATCAGCAACAAATTTTCAAAACATAGATGCCAATCCTGTTGAAAAAATCTTTTACGGAAGAGTCCCTATTCAAACAGCAATGGCAGCTTATTTCTTTTCAAAAAATTCACCTATACAAAATATCATCCATGCCTTTAAATATCAATCAAATCGTGAAGCCGGCATTCAGATGGGAAAATGGATGGGTGAAATGTTGCGTGAAAGCAACCGCATGCATCGGTATGATATACTGATACCTGTGCCCATTCATGCAAAAAGAGAAAAGAAAAGAGGATATAATCAGGCTTCTCTTTTAACAGAGGGGGTGGAATCTGTTACCGCCATCCCCACGAGAAATGATATCATTATGAGAGCTGATAATTCGGAAAGTCAAACACAACAAACCAGGATTGAAAGATGGAGAAATGTAGAGACCGTATTTTATATATCAGACGGCAATGTAATTGAAGGAAAACACATCCTGTTGGTAGATGATGTCATTACAACAGGAGCAACACTGGAAAGCTGTGGAAGAAAAATATTAGAATATAATCCGGCCTCCTTAAGTATTGTAGCCTTGGCATGGGCGAATGGTTAAATCTGCATAATATGGAGATAACGGACTTAAACAAAAATTTACCCATTGAATATTTACATCTTACTTTGTATAGATAAGTGATTGTCAATGCATCAGCTAAAAGAAAGCATACATTATTACTATGACAGCAATGGCTATATGGTGTTCACGGAAAAATACCATCTGGAGAAAGGCTATTGCTGCGGTCATGGTTGCCTGCATTGCCCTTTCGACTTCGAAAATGTACCTCCCTCCCGTCGTAATCTCTTACTGAAGGAAAGAAAAAATGCCGGCAAAGAAAATTCAGAACAGTAATATCATTAAGAACGATTTAAAAGAATATTCATTCTTTAATGATGTGTATGATATTGTTCGGCTAATACCCAGAGGGCGCGTTACCAGCTATGGTGCCATTGCTGAATGCCTGGGTGCCAAAGGTTCAGCACGAATGGTGGGCTGGGCGATGAATGCTTCGCATCAGGTACGACCTAAAGTTCCAGCACACAGGGTGGTGAATAGAAACGGGATGCTTACCGGCAAGTATCACTTTACCACACCTTCCGAAATGGAAAATTTACTGAAAAAAGAAGGTATCAAAGTGATAGATGATAAAGTGGCTGAATTCAAAAATCTTTTCTGGAACCCGAAGACAGAGCTTGAAATAAATATGTAGTCTTATTTATTTTTCTACTACGAATAAAACGGACTAATCATCAGATAAACGATTACACCTGATACTGCCACATAAAACCATAATGGCCAGGTGTATTTTACCAGCTTTCTGTGTTTATCGTATTCGCCAATCAATGCGCGATAAGCAGAAATTAATATAAAAGGCAGAATGATGCCGGCAAGCGGAATATGGGTAAATAAAATAGAATAATAAATAATTTTTGATATACCACTAGTATGCTCATCTCCATATGCAGTGGATCCGGCAAATAAATGATGACAGATATAAGACAAAAGAAACAATACACTTAAACCAATAGCCCATAACATCAGCTTCTTATGGATTAAGTATCTTTTATCTTTTGCAGCCCACAAGCCTCCTAGTAATAACAATGCTACACAACTATTAATCATTGCATTCAGTTGGGCAAAAATATGTTTATCGAAACCCAGATCAACATTAAGCTCTACCCTTCCCAGTATCACAACCGCAACAAAAACAACTGCTGAAACAATAAATGTCAGCGTATAAGCAAGCTTATCGTTCTTTTGCAAAGATTTTTTTAGAAAAATTGTTTTTCTGTGTTTCTTATCATGAGATGGATGCGTACTCATTATTTACGGTTTAATATTTTGAATTATATGAAGTTGTTTATTTTCTGAATAGATTTCTTTTTTTAGTCTTGTCTTTCTCTAAAATTAACAAACTGATATCTCTTGCCAGCTGCGTCATAGATGCAGAATCTGTGCCGTCATACCAACCTCTGATCACACGATTTTTATCAAGCAGATAAAATTTATCTGTATGTAGAAAAGCAGTATCTGCCTCTCCGCCATCCACTACTCCTGCTTTAAATTCATCAAAAGCCAGATCGTAAATTTTCTTCTTTGCACCAGTCAACATCCACCAGTTGTGATGCCGTATTTTGAACTTGTCAGCATATTGCTTTAAAGCAGCTACAGTATCTCTTAAAGGATCTACTGTAAATGAAATAAAATGTACCAGGCTATCATTCTTTAAATAGGAATCCTGCATGCGCTTCATATTGCGCGTTAAAGTAGGGCATGGATTCGGGCAGCGGGTGAAAAAATAATCAACGATCAGAATTTTACCTTTTAACTGATCAGCTTCTACCGTATCACCCAACTGATTGACAAAAGAGAAATTTGAAACACGATGCCAGATGGTATCTCTCCGCAATTGACCATCCACTGTTTTGGTAACAACAGAATCAAAAAAATATCTTTTAGGCATCACCACCGCATCTTCACTAAAATACTTCACCGCGAAGTAAGCGAACAAGGGGATACCGACTACAAAGATTAATGCGATCCAGGATTTTTTAGACATCGTATGTTTTAAAGTTAAAAGTTTAAACTTAAAACTAAAAAGTGAATACAAAATACAAGTTTTAACTTTTAAGTTTTCAGTTTAATCCCACTCCGGGCGTACTAATAATAAAATCGTCCCAGTGTATAGGCCGGGACGAGGTTTAACAAGTTTATCTGATACTTTGTTTAGTGTGCACTGTGCTCGCCCGAATGCTCACCTTCGTGTCCTCCGGCATGCTTTTCATGCTTTACT
>JBKDRQ010000268.1:0-4575 GCA_046341135.1 Bacteroidota bacterium | reverse complement strand
GCGCAATATTGTCTGCACATGTGGCGCCCACTGCACCCGCTCCAACAACAGTTACTTTCATTTGATTAAATTTTAAAGTTTGTAAGTAGTAAAGCCTTTTTTAACTCGGGCTTATACTTATTATGAAAAAGTATTTTATGGCGCGGCAAAGGTAATGGAGGCGATACGAAAAACGAAAAACGATCAACGAAAAACGATTTTTGCCCCTTACCTTTGCCACCTCCAAAATTTAAAATAATGGCAAATACATCAGACATCAGCCGTGGTATGATTATCAAAATTGACGGCAGTTTATACAAAGTGATAGAATTTGGTGAAAACAAAACCGCCAGAGCCGCTGCTAAAGTGTGGGCTAAGCTTAAAGGAGTGGATAACAGTCGCTCAATCGAACAGACCTGGAACAGTGGGGATACCATTTATCCGGTTAGGGTAGAGCGTAAGGAATTTCAGTTTTTATATAAGGATGATACCGGCTATAACTTCATGAACAATGAGACCTTCGAGCAGATTACAGTTGAGGAAGGCCTCATTGATGCCCCCCAGTTTTTGAGAGAGGGGGATGCGGTTTCTGCCTTGATTAATACCGAAACAGAAGCGCCTATGAGCGTGGAATTGCCCGATAAAATTGTCGTGAAGGTCACTTACAGCGAGCCCGGCGTAAAAGGGGATACAGCAACAAGAACGCTAAAGCCTGCAACGATCGAGACTGGTGCAACAGTGATGGTCCCTTTGTTTGTTAACGAAGGAGAGCTGATCCGGGTAAATACCAAAACCGGCGATTACGTAGAAAGAGTAAAGGAGTAGTAGTCATAAAATTGCTCAAAAAGGCTCAATTTTTCCACAATTTGAGCCTTTTTTTATTAAAAAAGCCTCAAAAAATTCATTTTTCGATATGGTTTACTACCTTCGGCCATTCAATTATTTAACCCAAAATCTGAAGTATGGACATTAAACAAGTTCAGGAATTGATTAAGCTCGTGAGCAAATCAAGCCTGAGTGAATTAACGATTGAGGAAGGAGATTTCAAGATTACTTTAAAGCAAAAAGAAGAAATAATGCCACAGGCATATGTTCAGGCTCCCATGATGGCTGCGCCTGTAGTTGCTTCGGCTCCTGTAGCTGCCCCTGTTGCTGCTGCACCTGCATCAGCTCCTCCTGCCGCCGCCGCCGCAGAGGATACCTCTAAATATGTTACCATCAAGAGTCCGATGATCGGTACATTCTACCGCAGGCCTTCTCCCGACAAACCACTTTACGTAGAAGTGGGAGATGAAGTAAATGCTGGTAAAGTGGTATGTATTATTGAAGCCATGAAGTTATTTAATGAAATAGAGAGTGAAGTGAAAGGGCGTATCGTAAAAGTGTTGGTAGAAGATCAAACGCCTGTAGAATATGATCAGCCTTTATATCTGGTAGATCCCAGTTAATAGGGGATGTCAGGCGATCATTTTATCTTAAATCTTAAAAATATTTCATGTTTAAAAAGATATTAATTGCCAATCGCGGAGAGATTGCACTCAGGATCATTCGTACTTGTCGCGAAATGGGCATCAGAACGGTTGCGGTGTATTCTACAGCCGATAAAGAAAGCTTGCATGTAAAGTTTGCCGATGAAGCCGTATGTATAGGTAAACCTCAGGGATCAGAGTCTTATTTAAATATTCCTAACTTAATCGCTGCTGCCGAAATTACCAACGCAGATGCAATTCATCCCGGTTATGGATTCTTGGCAGAAAATGCAAAGTTTGCGGAGATCTGCGGACTGAGCGGCATCAAATTTATCGGCCCCACCCCTGAACAAATCCGGAAGATGGGCGATAAGATCACGGCAAAGGATACGATGATTAAAGCGGGTGTTCCAGTAGTACCGGGTGGCGAAGGATTGCTGGAGAGTCTGGAGCAGGCTAAATATCTGGCCAAAGAAATCGGTTATCCAGTAATATTAAAAGCTACCGCCGGTGGTGGTGGTAAAGGGATGCGTGTGGTATGGACAGAAGATGAACTTGAGCGTAACTACAATATGGCCAAAACAGAGGCGGGTGCAGCGTTTAAGAACGATGGCATTTACATGGAGAAATTTGTGGAAGAGCCTCGTCATATTGAGATTCAGGTTGCGGGCGATCGCTTCGGTACCGTTTGTCATTTGAGCGAGCGCGATTGTTCGATCCAGCGCAGACATCAGAAACTGGTGGAAGAATCTCCATCTCCCTTTATGACTCCTGAACTTCGTAAAGCGATGGGAGAAGCCGCTAAGAAAGCGGCGGCGGCTATCGGATATGAAAGTGTGGGTACGATTGAATTTCTGGTTGACAAGCACCGCAATTTCTATTTCATGGAAATGAATACGCGGATTCAGGTAGAGCACTGCGTAACGGAAGAGGTAACCAATTTCGATCTGATTAAAGAACAGATACTGATAGCAGCGGGTGAAAGAATCAGTGGTAAGGATTATGAACCTGCGATGCACGCTATTGAGTGTCGTATTAACGCGGAAGATCCTTATAACGATTTCAGACCTTCTCCCGGTAAGATTACTGTATTGCACCAGCCAGGTGGACATGGTATTCGCATAGACAGTCATGTATATGCCGGCTATGTGATTCCTCCTTATTATGATTCCATGATAGCGAAGATTATTGCGGTTGCACGTACCCGTGAGGAAGCGATCAACACGATGAGCAGAGCGTTGAGTGACTATGTAATTGAAGGCGTTAAGACCACTATTCCATTTCATCAGCAACTGATGCGCAATGAAGATTTCAGAAATGGAAATTTCACGACGAAATTCCTGGAGACATTCCAGATGAAATAAATCGATAAATTAAAAAACCCGGCAAACGCCGGGTTTTTTAATTTTAACATTCTATCTATTCAATTATCTCAAGAATAACATCTCTCTGTATTTAGGGAGATACCAACTTGAATCATCCACCAGCAATTCTAGTTTGTCTACATGATAGCGGATATCATCGAAGTATTTGCCTTTCACTTCATCACAATAAGCAATGGCTTTTTCTCTAGTATCAGAAAGGTTATTAGCCTTCTTGCGTGCTTCGATCATGTTGCTTACCAGTTCACTTACCTTGTTGATGTGTGAAGAAATTTTTACAAGGATTTGTTTTTGATTGGTGTATGAGGCTTCTTCAATACCAATTTCTTTCATGCCCTTGATATTGTTGATCAGTACATTCTGGTAGCTGATCGCACCGGGGAGAATATGGCTGGTGCAAAGCTCGCCCATGATACGGCTTTCAATTTGCACTTTCTTAATGTATTTCTCCAACTCAATTTCGTGACGTGCTTCCAGCTCGCTGTGAGAATATACCCCTGTGTTTTCAAACAGCTTCTTTGCTTTGGGTTGTACCATGGCATCCAGTGCAAGCGGCGTAGTTTTAACGTTGGGAAGACCGCGCTTAGCTGCTTCTTCCGCCCAAGCATCACTATAACCATCTCCTTCAAACAATACCTTCTTGCTTTCAGTGATGTATTGTTGCAATACGTGCATGATGGCGATTTCTTTTTTATCTCCTTTCTCAATTAAGGCATCCACCTCTTTCTTGAAAGTGATCAACGTGTCGGCCATGATGGCATTCAATACCGTCATTGCATTAGCGCAGTTGGCGCTTGAACCTACTGCTCTGAACTCAAATTTATTACCGGTGAAAGCGAAGGGAGAAGTACGGTTTCTGTCGGTATTATCTAATAAGAGTTCAGGTATGCTTTTATGTAAATCCAGTTTTAAGATCGCTTCATCCTGCTCATCGAACTTATTCGTTACACGCTTTTCAACATCTTCAAGTACTTTGGTTAAGTATTGACCAATGAATACAGAGATGATCGCAGGAGGAGCTTCGTTGGCACCCAGACGGTGATCGTTGCCGGCACTGGCAATAGAAGCGCGAAGCAGTTCTGCATAATTATCTACCGCTCTGATTACGTTCACAAAGAAAGTAAGGAACATCAGATTGGTCTTCGGTGTTTTGCCGGGAGCAAGAAGATTGACTCCTGTGTCAGTAGCCATGCTCCAGTTATTGTGCTTACCGCTACCATTAATGCCGGCGAATGGTTTTTCATGTACGAGCACGCGTAAGCTATGACGGCGTGCTACGCGATCCATTACATCCATCAATAAGGAGTTATGGTCAACGGCAACACTCACTTCTTCAAAAATAGGCGCGCACTCAAATTGTGCAGGAGCCACTTCATTGTGACGTGTACGAAGAGGAATACCTAATTTATAAGACTCTTGTTCGAAGTCGCGCATGAAGGCATACACTCTTTCAGGAATAGATCCGAAATAATGATCTTCCAATTGCTGACCTTTTGCAGGACCATGTCCAAATACGGTTCTTCCGCTCAATACTAAGTCGGGACGTGCATTGAACATCCCTTCATCAATTAGGAAGTATTCCTGTTCCCATCCAAGCGTAGCAGTTACTTTGGATACGTTTTTATCGAAATAATGACACACATCAATAGCCGCTTTATTCAGGGCTTCTACCGCTTTTAGAAGAGGTCCTTTATAATCGAGTAATTCTCCTGTATAAGAAACAAATACCGTGGGAATACATAATG
>JBKDRQ010000267.1:0-4209 GCA_046341135.1 Bacteroidota bacterium | reverse complement strand
TCATATTCCTTTGTCTGAAACGCCGGATACTGCTTACGCTGATCTTTATGATGTGATGAAAAATCAGGCAGGAAGTGATGATCCTAATAAAATGTATCGCGCTCAAAATGGTGAATTATTAAACTATATCACCAGTAATCTATTGTCTATTCCCGTAGATAAAGATTTCGTTATTAAAAACAAAACGGTACAGCCAGGTGATTCTATATTGAATGCCATCAGGTTTAATATGAATAAAGGATATTTATTCAAGAATGATGCAGCAATATTGAATATTATCGCAGCTAATAAATGGAAACGCCCTATTTATTTTACCCAACCTCTACAGATAGGTTTTGATGATTATCTGCGTCAGGATGGATTAACCTATCGTTTGGTGCCTGTTGCCAATGCAAGAGGCCGTGTAAATATTGAATGGATGCTGGATAAAGTATTAAATAAGTTCAGGTATGGCAGAAAAGCAGATGGTGTTTATTATGATGAAGAAAACAGGCGTCACCTGGTAAATATTAGAAACACACATACGATTCTTGCTATGAATCTGATTTCAGAAAACAGAAAAGAAGAAGCTAAAAAAGTCCTTCGCCACTGTGATCAGAAACTTCCCAATAGTGCCTTGGCTTATGGTATATCCAGTCGTTATGGAAACGATTGTAATGAGAAAAGTATGTATTTCGCTATGGCGGCTTCTGAAGCAGGTGATCAGGAATTGGCGAAAAAAGTTTTTGGGTATGTATTGAAAGATTGTCAGCAGCAAATTGCTTTTTATGCTTCCCTGAGTGAAAATCAGATTGGCCCGGCACAGCAATATGAAAATCAGACAGCTGTTCAGCTGAAGGAAAGGATAGAGGCAGAGCTCAAGAAATTAGGGAAATAATTTTACAGCAGGTTCATCTCAAATAGTTCCAGCGAACTTATTTTGATATCTGCAACTGCCCATTTTTCGGCATTATAATCTTCTTTTGCGGGTACTACAACGCATTTCATACGCGCTGCCTTGGCAGCAATCACGCCGTTAAAAGAGTCTTCAAATGCAAGGCAGCGCAAGGGCGTCACATCCAATTGTTCGGCCGCATTGATATATACCTGTGGATGCGGCTTCCCATAAGGTAAGTGTTCAGCAGAACAAATAACATCGAGTTGTTTCAGCAAGCTCAATTTTGGAAGCACTACGTCTACCAGCGACATAGGAGAGGAGGTGGCTAATCCTACTTTCACATATCCCTGCATTTGTTCAACAAGATCTTTTGCGCCGGGCATAAGCGTTGCATGACGATCTATTTTGTCTATTGCTTTTTTTATAATCATGTTGATGGCATGACTCCTGTGTTTGTTATCAATACCAAAATGATTAAACCAGTGTGCAATCCATTCTTCTGTTCTCAGTCCGGTAGAACTGTGATACTGCGCTGTCGTAAGAGTTTTGTCAAATTCAAGCAGTGTTTCCTTCCCCGCTTCCTGCCAGTATGGCTCACTGTCGATCAGCAATCCATCCATATCAAATATTACAGCATCTGTACGCATAAGATCAAAAGTAAAGGCAAATTTATTATCTTGCAACGACCTTAAAACCAATCAGTACATTCATGTCGGTCCTTGTTCGCAAATTCAAAGATCTTCAGCTCACCCGCAGAATTATTTACGGCACACTTGGATTGGCTACCTATCCGGGCATTGCGCTTATTAACAGATTAAAAGTTATTGGTGCTGAAAAACTGAAAGATCTTCCCAAAAGAAATGTATTGTTTGTCAGTAATCATCAGACGTACTTTGCCGACGTAATCGCATTCCTTCATATTTTTTTCGCCGCCAAATGGGGTAAGTATAAAGGATTGGGTATTCCATACTATCTCCTCAATCCGGTAACACGTATATATTATGTGGCCGCAGCTGAAACCATGAATGATACCTGGCTGACGCGTCTTTTTGCAAAAGCAGGTGCCATCACGGTTAAACGTACCTGGAGAGCAGAGGGCAAGGAAGTGCAAAGAGGACTCGATCCGGCAGACACCCGCAATATAGCCAGAGCGCTGGATACCAGCTGGGTCATTACTTTCCCGCAGGGCACTACCAAACCTTTTGCCCCCGGAAGAAAAGGAACGGCATATATCATCAAACAAAATCAACCCATCGTAGTCCCTATCATTATCAGTGGATTCTGGCGGGCATTTAATAAGAAAGGGCTTAAGTTCAAAAAGAAGGGCAGTATTCTTTCTGTTACCATCAAAGATCCCTTAGTGATTGACTATAATGATTCCGTTGAACACATCCTGGAACAGGTAATGGATGCTATCGAGCAAAGTAAGAAATACATGCTTAAAGGCCGTCATCATATGACGGCTATGGCAGATCAGTAATCCTTAATTAAGACTGAGTAAATAGCGCCTTTAGTTCTGAAGCTTCGTCGGGCTTCATCTTTCCTCCTAATATCAAGCGAACCTGACGGCGTCTTAAAGCCCCTTCAAATAATTTTTGCTCTTCTTCTGTTTCAGGAATCAGCTCGGGCACTTTCCGGGGCTTGCCATTGGGGTCAAGAGCCACAAATGTAAAATAAGCTTCATTGCTTTTATAGCGATACTGTTGTGTAATATCTTCACCCCATACGCTCAGATATACCTCCATTGAGGTATTAAAAGCTCTGGATACTTGTGCTTCTATATGCACAACATTTCCCAGCTTGATGGGATTTTCAAAAGAAATATTATCTACGCTGGCGGTAACTACCGGAGCATTACAATGTTTGGCAGCTGCTAAAGCGGAAGATATATCCATCCAGTACATCAGACGTCCTCCCATCAGATTACCGAAAGTGTTGGTGTCGTTGGGAAGCACCAGTTCGGTCATGATAATGTAGGAGTCTTTAGGATTTTTTTTATTCATGCGCATTGATTCATCAAATGATTAGCAAGGCATCGCCATAGCTCAGTAAACGATATTTATCCTTGATCGCTTTTTTGTATGCTTCCATAATCAGATCATAACCGGCAAAAGCACAGCTCATAATCAGCAACCCAGTTTTGGGCATGTGGAAATTCGTAATTAATGAATCAGCAATATTGAAATCGTAAGGAGGGTGTAAGAAAATATTGGTCCAGCCTTCGGAAGGCTTAAGCATTTTCTGCGCAGTGAAAGAAGTTTCCAATGCGCGCATAGTAGTAGTACCCACGGCGCATACACGATGACCACCTTCTTTCCCTTTATTTACAATTTTACAGGCGAAGTCATCAATCTGATAGTATTCCGCATCCATTTTGTGTTTGCTTAAATCTTCTACTTCAATTTGCCGGAATGTGCTTAGTCCTGTGTGTAATGTAATTTCAGCAAAGCGGATTCCTTGTATTTCTAAACGCTTAATCAGTTCAGGGCTGAAGTGAAGTCCTGCAGTGGGTGCAGCGACAGCTCCTTCATGCTTGGCGAATACGGTTTGATAACGCTCTACATCTTCAGGTTCCGGTTTTCTTTTGATATACTTAGGAAGAGGAGTTTCGCCTAATGCATATAAAGCAGCACGGAAAGCCTCATCGCTCCCCTCAAATAAAAAGCGGATGGTTCTTCCTCTCGATGTAGTGTTGTCAATTACTTCCGCAACCAGATCTTCTGTGTCTCCAAAATATAATTTATTGCCTACGCGTATTTTTCTTGCGGGATCAACAATTACATCCCACAAACGATTCTGCTTGTTTAATTCACGCAACAGAAATACTTCAATTTTAGCCCCCGTCTTTTCCTTACGGCCATACATGCGCGCAGGAAACACTTTTGTATTGTTGACAATAAAAACATCTTTGTCGTCAAAATAATCCAGGATGTCACGGAAGTATTTGTTTTCCATTTGTCCTGTTTTACGATTCACCACCATCATGCGACTGTCTTCCCTTTTTTTCGCAGGATGCTGTGCAATTAAATTAAGAGGTACATCAAAAGTGAATTGAGAAAGTTTCATATCTGCGTTTAATTTTATGCCTTACATGCTACAAACGCAGAGAAGTCTTAGAAGTTCAAACTCGGACTTACGGCTCCGGGCTTGTATTTGTGTAAAGGCGTGCAAATGTACGGTAAATTCAAATATCAACATCTTATGGATTGCGCTGAACAGAGCAACTGCCGGGAATGGCTTCCAGTAATCTTTGGGTATAAGGGTGCTGCGGATGATCCCAGATGTCTTCCGGCCGGCCACTTTCCACAACAGCCCCACGCTCCATTATATAC
>JBKDRQ010000266.1:0-2764 GCA_046341135.1 Bacteroidota bacterium | reverse complement strand
ACACCGGAAGAAGAAACGACTCTTGCCCAGAGGATCAAAATGGGTGACCAGCGGGCTTTAGACAAACTTGTTCAATCAAACCTCCGTTTCGTAGTATCAGTTGCTAAACAATATCAGCATCAGGGTTTATCTCTAAGTGATTTGATTAATGAGGGGAACCTGGGTCTGATCAAAGCAGCCCAACGATTTGACGAGACTAAGGGTTTTAAGTTTATTTCATACGCAGTTTGGTGGATTCGTCAGTCTATCTTACAGGCTTTGGCGGAGCAAGGTCGTCTGGTACGTCTTCCACAAAATAAAATCGGCACATATAACAAAGCTAATAAAGCTTATATGGCATTCGAACAGGAACATGAGCGTGAGCCTTCAACAGAAGAGCTGGCTGACATCCTGGAAATGAGTGAAACAGAAATCAATAATATATTTCAAAGTAACACCCGCCACACCTCACTTGATGCACCTGTTCATGAAGCTGAAGATGTAGCAATGGGTGATTTACTGGAAGGTAGTGATGATACGGATGAAGATGTGATGAAGGACTCTCTGCGTAATGAAATTCGCAGAGTATTGAAGTCTCTTAGTCCCAGAGAGGCAGAAATCGTAAACGCATATTTCGGCCTTGACGGAGAAAACGGAGTCACTATTGAACAAATTGGTCAGAAATACGATCTTACAAAAGAACGTATCCGTCAGATTAAAGAGAGAGCAATCAAACGTTTGCAAAAAGCACGCTTCAGCAACTCTTTGAAAAGCTATCTTGGAAATTAATATATGAGTATGGTAAGTACAAAAATCCCTCCTCCTTGGAGGGATTTTTGTTTTCCACAGACTTAATTTTGCATTGTGAGCATCCATCCTAAAAATTATCTATTTATATCAATCATATTCTGTTTGTTCTCCTGTGAGAAAAAAATAGACTTTCCCCTAAAAGAAGCTGTCCCATTACTGAGTGTTGATGCATCTATTGAAAGTGATACCTTTCCTGTAGTCATCTTAACAA
Source organism: Bacteroidota bacterium (assembly GCA_046341135.1). Lineage (GTDB taxonomy): Bacteria > Bacteroidota > Bacteroidia > Chitinophagales > Chitinophagaceae > Lacibacter. The sequence continues at coordinate 1,764 of JBKDRQ010000266.1, read as the reverse complement.
AGAGCATCAATTTCTTTTCTAAAGTGACTCCGGAAATTTTAAGTTCAGCAATGGTAAATGATGCGATTGTAGAAATTGAAAATAGCAACAAGACAATACGTTTAACCAAACAGGAAATTCTCTTCCCCGGCAATTTGAAATATATCTATTACACTTGTGATCCAGTAAATACTGGCCAGCAGTTAAGAGGCAAAGTAGGTGAAAAATATACGCTCACTATAACCTGGCAGAATAAAATTTACACTTCATCTACAACAATCCCATTATTGAGAAAGACAGTAGATAGCTTATGGTGGGCAAAAGCACCCGCTACTCCGGACACGAGTACCAAGATCATATTAAAAGGACTCTTTACAGATCCTCCATTTTTTGGGGATTACGTTCGGTATTTTACCAAAGTGAATAATGAACCTTTCTTGCCCGGCCGAAACTCCGCTTTTGATGATTTATTTGTGAATGGAACACGATACGAAATTGATATACCCAAAGGCGTTGATCGAAATCTAAATGAGGACTTACTGAATGATCAGTTCTTCAGAAGGGGAGATACCATTACCGTAAAACTTTCCAACATTGATAAAGCTACTTATGATTTCTGGCGAACTACTGAATTTAGTTATCAGAGTGCCGGAAATCCTTTCTCCTCTCCGGTAAAAATTATGGGGAATATTTCAAATGGGGCTTTAGGTTATTTCGGAGGCTATGCCAATCAGTTCAGAAAAATTATTATCCCCCCTTTATAAACAGTCAAATATTATTGAATTTATTTCCGTAAATAGACTGTATTTTCGTTCCCCTAATTTTATCTGAATCAGAAATTTATATGGAAAAAGAAAAAGTTCATTGTCTGATTATCGGTTCCGGACCCGCCGGATATACTGCTGCTATTTATGCTGCCAGAGCGAATATGAAACCTGTTTTATATCAGGGTATCCAACCTGGCGGTCAGCTAACGATAACTACTGAAGTAGAAAACTACCCAGGATATCCGGATGGAATACAGGGTCCTGAGATGATGGTTCATTTTGAAAAACAGGCTGCCAGAATGGGGGCTGATATCCGTTATGGCCTGGCTACCAAAGTAGATTTTTCCGGAGAGCGTCACCTGGTATGGATCGATGATGAAAAGTTAATTGAAGCAGATGCAGTGATTATTTGTACCGGTGCCAGCGCAAAATGGCTCGGACTTGAAAGCGAACAGCGATTAAATGGTTTTGGTGTGAGTGCATGTGCTGTATGTGACGGATTCTTTTTCAGAGGCAAAGAAGTGGCCATTGTAGGAGCAGGAGATACCGCTGCGGAAGAAGCACTTTATCTCAGCAAGCTGTGTACGAAAGTACACATGCTCATAAGAAGAGATGTGATGCGCGCCAGTAAAGTGATGCAGGAAAGAGTGATAAAGGCTCCTAATATTCAGGTTTACTGGAACTCAGAAACAGTGGAAATACTTGGAGAAAACAAAGTAGACGGGATGAGGATCCGGAATACGCAGACCGGAGAAGAATCGGTAGTACCTGTACAGGGATTTTTTGTTGCTATAGGACATCAGCCAAATTCAGATATTTTTAAAGGTTTTATTAATATGGACGAGGCCGGATATATCCAGACCAACCCGGGAAGCACGAAAACCAATATAGCCGGTGTATTTGCGGCAGGAGATGTGCAGGATAAGCATTATCGTCAGGCCGTTACCGCTGCAGGCAGTGGTTGTATGGCTGCTTTAGATGCAGAAAGATATCTTACCGCAAAAGGTTTTGTTTAGCC
>JBKDRQ010000265.1:0-5971 GCA_046341135.1 Bacteroidota bacterium | reverse complement strand
TACCCCTTCAAATACGAAATCTTTCAGATCTGCGCGAATACCCAGCTGCGCTTTAAATACGTTTGCAGGAATACGGCCTCCGGTGCTATTACCCACCATTGGCGTAGGATCTGGTACTGATTTAACCCTGAAAGCATAAACTGAAGTCTTTCCATCAGCGTTTACGCTTATGTTGGCAGTGCCAGGACTCGATGGAGAAGCGATATACCTACCTGGTCCTATTTTTCTTAATGAGCCATTATTAATAGATGCAGTAACCTTCTCATCACCAACATTTCCTCCTGTAACGGCCAATTCATTATCAAGTCCAATGTACAAAACCTTTACTTTTTCAGCACTTACAAAAGCTCCGGTAGGAATCCCAACGGTATAATCAATTTTTAATTCACGAACCTGATCCTTTCCGTCCTGATCTTTATATTGAATTTTAACAGGAACTGAACCACTGGTATTACCCACATTAGTTTTATAAAGCGCAACCCCATCATCATCCATAGGAATATTTCTTCCGCCAATTGTAAAAAGGGGCTTTACATTTTTACTAAACGCACCTATACCTGCAGAAATCTGTAATTCCTGACCCGGAAATAGGTAAGTTGAATTCGCACCAACGATCGGAGCATATGTATCAAAACGTACTACTACCTGACCTACGCGGTTATGAAATTCATTTACGATTTTATTTTCCGCGATCTTAACGTCATTCTGAAATTTACTTCACATAGTCAGCGCTGCTACAGTTGGCGTATTATTGAAATACACAGATGTCCAGGTGACATTGGAAAGATTGGTTTTGTTAGAAAGCTTAGGAATTTCAGTATTTATTACATTGTTGATAACATCCTTTAACAGCGCTCCAACTTCCGGATCTAAAGCAAGGATATCTTTTTTGTATTTCTCGATAGATTCAAGAAGTTTTTTACCATTCCCTTGTTTGTCCATTACACGGGTAGAAGCATCAATATTATCTTCCTTAAATCCGCTTTCAGGATCGGATGGATCAAAACCTGCACCAAGCTTAATCTTGTCTTTAAGTTCAGATATATAATTGTATAATACTTTGGAATACTGTACTGCCTGCTCAGCTTTAGGCATCCATATTTTAGCCTTGTCAGCAGAAGAAGGATCTGCTAATTTTTCCTTGAAGGATGCCATTATTGTTTGTGTAGAAGTATTAACAACGCGATTGGTTGTATTTAAGCTGTTATCAACCACTTTAAAGGCGTTGATAATTTCAGCCGATACGTTGAGGGCCAGAAGGGCTGTCAACACCAGATACATGAGGTTGATCATCTTCTGCCTGGGCTCTTTGGGTAATGCCATGACGCTTGGTTTTTAAATTTAATTCGTTTTTAATTGATTTAATTACACTGGTTCAGATTAATCAGAAGATTATCTGCCCTGCATGGCATTAATCATATTACCATAGATATTGTTTAATGTACCCAAATTCTTAGCGAGTGCTGAAATCTGATCATGTGCTTTTTTAGCATCATCAACACTTCCCATGAGAGACTCAGAAGCTTGTGCCAGATTACCATAAAACTTATTCATTACTTTCAAATGATTATTGGTATCCTGTAATTCAAGTTCATAAATGGTATTCAGTGAACTTAAATTCTTAGTCATACTCTGCACTTGCTCATGGAAGTTCTTCGTGCTTTCTGCTGCCGTATTAAAAGAAGCTGCAGAAGAGGCTGCTTGCTGATAAGCATCTTTCATGCCACCCAATGTAGCTGCTGCTTCTCTTGCTTTACTGCCAAGTTCACCTGTAGAAGCAACCACATCAGTAACATCTTTCATGCCACTAACAGTTCCGTTTAATTTTTGAAAATTTTCACTTAAAGATTTTAAGCTGCCGGGAGTAATTTCTGCATCCTGCAACATCTTATCCAAAGATGCCAATGCAGGAGTTCCTTTTGCAGGAGCTTCATGTCCGTGGTCGGAAAGCCCATACCCTTTTGTCGCCAAATAACCATATACCAAAAAGATGCCCGCCTCTGTAAGCAGCCCCACTGTTAACATCATATCAGCAAAGCTAAGGTGAAGAATTTTTGCCCATGCTCCGAAGATTACTACCGCAGCACCTACAGACACAATAATGTTCGTAATTTTTTCAGTGGATTTAGAAATTGCCATAAATTTTGGTTTTTAAAATTGGTTGGAATGGTTATTAAAAGTTAGAAAATAAACAAGCAATGTTTGTACAACTTATAAAGACTTAACTGTTGGTGGTAAGTCAATAACACAACGGAAGCCGATATAGGATTTAGCAGTATCCTGATACTCATACGTTCTGGTACTGGTTTGAAGAAAATATCCTACATCTTTCCAGCTTCCCCCTCTGATAACTTTACGCTTCATACGGGGAGGATCACTGTCTTTGGCCATATATCTGATATCAGGATTCAGATCATGAGAAAAATTGTGTGCGCCCTCATAAAAGAAAGAGCCTGTCCATTCAGCAACATTACCGGCCATATTATAAAGACCAAAATCATTCGGCCAGTATGCATCAGCTCTTACAGTATAAAAACCGCCATCTTCCGGATAATTACCACGACCGGGTTTGAAATTTGCCATCAGACAACCTTTACGGTTTCTTAAATAATAATTTCCCCATGGGAACATGGCCTGTGACCTTCCGCCTCTTGCCGCATACTCCCACTCAGCCTCCGTAGGTAACCTGAAGTTAGACTCGGTAGCAAATTTTTTAGACTCAAGAAATGAATTCAGATATTTACTTCTCCAATTACAAAAAGCAGATGCCTGCTTCCAGTTCACGCCCACTACAGGATAGTTGGCGAAGGCAGGATGAGAGAAATATCTCACGCTCATGGGCTCATTGAAACTATAGGTAAAATCGCGAACCCAAACCAATGTATCAGGGTAAATCTTAACATTATTCTTAATAATGAATTTAGATCTTGGTTCGTTTGGCTTTTTATATGCTGCAGCCTTATAATCCAGATACTCTTCAGCATAAACAAGTTTATCAGGATCAATTTCAATACGGTTCATTAAGCGGTCATCTGGGGAATACATCATCTGACCAAGCTTCTCGTATACATTTTTATCTTTCCAAATTCCAAAGGTTCTTTTTGGATCCAGATTGCCTGTTTTGGCATCACGATAATCTAAAAGTGTAGCCGCAATTGAATCTCTAACCCAGAAGACGAATTGTTTATATTCAGAATTAGTAATTTCAGTAACATCCATCCAAAAACCCATTATTGAAATCTGACGATTCCGCGATGTGAACGCATAGTTAATATCTTCATCACTCGGACCCATGTGAAAAGTGCCCTGCGGAATTTTTATCATACCATAAGGTCTGGCCGGATTGGGACGGGAAGTAGGAGGAGCGCCAACCAGCTGACCGTTACTTGCTCTCATGGCAGAAGAATTGGGCTTACCACAACCGGCAATAAATAATGCCAGAAAAGTAACTGATAATAAACTCAACACACGGTTCTTCATTGTTAAGAAGTTTTAATTTTTAGAGACATCGTTTATCGATGTGCATGGACAGATTTCGATAAAAATTTAAATTTTACAATTATTTTATATAACGATAAACTTATGATTTTATTTCCTCATTTGCTTATCATAATGAAAAATAATAAAAACGTACTTGCAAATATAGAAAAGGCCGCGATCTAAACAAGTTTTTTTTACCAAAATTAAAGGTATCCTCTAATTGATTGAATATCATCCAAAATATCCGATGTTTTGATAGTAAATGGCTTAAAGCACTCTCCTTATCAGGGGGAAATATTCAAAAAGTAGATCTTGAAATCACTTATTTTTTAGATTTTTTCTGATTTGATAAGAAAAAATCTAAAGCCGAAGCCATGCTTGGCATTTGAGGCTCCGGAGCTTTAATCGTTAAGGTAAGTCCGGCATCTGTAACTGCCTTTACCGTATTGAAACCAAAAGCGCCTATAATTGCACTGTTTTGCTTGTATTTAGGGATATTTTCCAGCAAACTTTTTACTCCGCTGGGCGTAAAGAAACAGATAATGGCAAAACCGCCTTCCAATACCAACTCACGAATATCATTGTTGACGGTTTTATACATGATGGGGAGGCTAAAAGCGCACTCCTGAGCCTTTAACCAGGCTATAATGTCGTTATCAACATGGTCGCTGCAGGGGAAAAGGAAGTTTTCATTCAGCTTGTGCTTGGCAATCACATCAAATAAACTCTTGTTGGTGCCATCGGCGCCAAAAAACACTTTTCTCTTTCTGTATAAAATAAACTTTTGAAGATACAGCGCAACGGATTCAGAAATGCAGAAATATTTTGTATCCTGACTGATGTTCACCTTCAACTCTTCTGCAATCCTGAAAAAATGATCTATTGCGTGTCGGCTTGTAAAAATTACCGCACTATAAGTTCCAATTTCAATCTTTTGTTTCCTGAACTCTTTAGCAGGAAGACCCTCAATACGAATAAACGGCTGAAAAGTAATTTGCAAGCCATGTTTGCGCTCTAATTCAAAATAAGGTGATTTGTCAGACTCAGGCCTTGGCTGAGTAATCAAAATTTTTGTCGCTGCAGACTTCCCGCTATGCTTGGCCCCTTTTTTCTCCATGCTGAAAAAGGAAAATTTTTGCAAATGTAAGAACTATTGTTTATAAAAACTGCATCAATAGCTTGTAAATCAATAGTAATGGTGCAATTTCAGCTGAAATTAAAAAGGCGAGGTATTGAAAAAAGCCAATTCGGAATTCATCACTTAAAGGGTGATAAGCCCTGAAAAAACGAAATATAAACAATGAAATGACCAGCGCAATGGAAAAATTGACCGCCAAATTTTGCAGATAACCGCTCCCAAAAGCAATTGTTACTAAAAAAGGTAAAAGCAATATACCCATAATTTTATTGGTCAGAAAAGTGATAAACAAGTACAGACGAACTGCCTTCAGCAGCTGGAAGGCCCATCCTATGAAACTAAGGATAAGATATTTACATACATAAATAAAAAGCAGAATTAAAGGAGAGATATATAATAGTTGATATGAGGAAATGCGAAATGACAGATGATAGTAAACAGACAGCAAATACAAATAAAGGCCAACCCCAAAAATGAACAGAAGGCTATATAATGTGCCTGCAAGAACTCCGAGTGACAATTGCTCTTTAATTTGCTGAATCCTTAAGGTTGACTGGAAATAAAACCGAAACATGTCTGCCGTATATCGAGAAAACGACACCCTCAAAATACCAAAAGCCAGCAATAATATGATGACGGCATAGAATATTTGATCCTTGCCAACCTCCACCCTCTCCTTTTGAAGAAAAAACCATCCCTTATTGTAACACTGTAAAAAGGATTTTCTGATCACTGCCGACCTCACTGAGTCAAAAGTGATCTGCGCAGATAACAATGAAACAGAAACGCCATATTTAACACTGTCTGAAGCAAGAATAGCGGGGGGGGGAAGGCTGTCCTGTGCAAAAACGGATGTGACAACACTAAGATAACAAACACAAAAGAATATGAAGCGCATGGATAACACAAAAATAAGCGCAAACAGCAAGCAGACCCAAAAATTGAATCTTAGAAGAAATTCAAATACCCGAAATGGATTTTTAACTGTCTAAGGTTTACAGGAAGCTCCTCTCTTTTGCCTACAGCAAACGCCACATTAAAGATGCCCGCTCTTGTGTCAATAGTAGCACCTAAGCCAAGCCCCCACAATAAGTTTGACGTATTGGCAAACCGGCTTTGATTGCGCACCCAGCCGCCATCCCAAAACCCATACAAAAAACTATTTTGACCCGTAAGTACACGATATTCTGTAGTCAAAACCGCATATGCTGATGCAAAAAAACTTTCATCATCAAAGCCTCTTAATAACTGAAAGCCTCCCAATTGAAAAAGTTCGTTTCTAAACAGCGCAGGACTCTGCACCCAGCCCCCATTCAACGATGTTTTCAACACCGTTTGTCTGCCTGTCTTAAA
>JBKDRQ010000264.1:0-5031 GCA_046341135.1 Bacteroidota bacterium | reverse complement strand
TTCAATCCACAATTTCATAGTATTGAACAGGGTAAATTATTAACTCTTCGGCCAAATCAAGTTAAAATAGCAGAGCCAACACCAGGACATCACAGAGTAAGAGGTGTTGCAGGCAGCGGGAAAACACAAGCCCTTGCATATCGTGCCGGTAAGCTTGCCTCTCAAAAAAGAAATGTCCTTGTCATATCATTTAATATTACCCTCTGGCATTACATCAAGGACATGATAGCAAGAAGTCCTTTCAACTTTAAATGGGATAGTTTTACATTCACACACTTTCACGGATTTTGTAGGGACAAACTAAATGAGTTTGGAGCCAAGTGGCCAACTTCACCACAGAGAAAAGAGTTTGCAACACAGGAAGATTACGAATCAGCATTAGAATATTTCTTTAAAGAAACAGTTCCAGAATCAGTATTGAGAGCAATTGAAGGAAAAAAATATGACAAGTATGATGCTATCCTAATTGATGAGGGACAAGACTACAATCATGAATGGTATAACTTCCTATCCGAAAATTTCTTGACAAGTAGAGATGAACTTCTAATAGTTTCAGATAAAAAACAAAATATTTATGACCGTGATATTGACTGGTTGGATAAGCGTTACGCTCAAAACAAAGGACTTAAAAATAAATTCACTGATGACTTTATTCGCTTGACAGAAACTTTTCGTTTGCCAAAAAAGGTTGCGGCCATGTCTAATGATTTCAGCTTAAAATTTGAATTAGACCAAGAATTGAAGCTAACCAAAATGGAAGCGACAATAGATATGTATGAGCATATCGTATGGCAAAATATAGATAGCGAAAATTGGAAGGAATATATTCTTTATTCCTACAAACGATTAAAGCAAGAAGGTAAGCATCCCTCAGATATGGTTTTCTTACTACCAAGCCATAGTTATGGTAAGGAATGTGTTTCTTATTTCAAGGAGAAGAACATAGAAGTCAATCATGTTTTTGAAGATGACACAGAAGCAAAATATCATCCTCATAAAAAATCATTTTGGATGGGTGATAGTCGTCTGAAAATGTCAACAATACACAGCTTCAAAGGATGGGAACTTGAAAACATTGTGTTGTTTATTCCAAAGAAAGCACCTGAATCTCATAGAAAACTTGATGCAATTGTTTATACAGCAATTACAAGGACAAGAGAAAATTTAATCGTTCTGAACTCCAACAAAAGATACAATGAATTTGGCGACAAATTTCCGAAAAAATGGCATGAACAATGAAAATCAACTTGATAATGAAAAGATAAACAGAAGGTAACTTGTGGGCAGAAAGTAAAAAACTTACTTCCCCTCCGGGAAATCCCAAAATGGTTTTACTTCAAAATATGAATTCTCATCGGTATCAAAACTGATAATTGTGTAATCATGATACGTGGGGAAGTGATTTATTGTAAACTTATTACAATTAAATATATCAATCACTTCTTTTTGGTCGTTGGTATCTATGGCAAATGCAAAAAATCTTTTCGTTTCCTCGCTTATAAAAATCTTCACTCTGGCACCGGCCTGACAGCCTGCACAAAAACTATCCCGGATTATCAAATTCTTTGTGCCCGATGCCTTAAGTTTTTCAAATACCCCTCCCAGAAGCCGGATGTATTCTTTTTTTGGCAAATCATTATATTCATATTTGTCATTAAGTGACTGATTTAGCCCCTGAATATTTAAAGATGATATATGCATGATTACAGTTTCAAGATTTGAGTATTCGGGATTGTTTGTGCTGATATCCATGTTGTAGTATGATTTTATAGTGAATTAAATATAGGTAAAGCAACGGCCTATGCGTTTTGGTGTTATTGCATGGATAGTGCAGCCATAACAGGTTCTGCATCACCCATATTTACCTTATTGATTGCATTGAAATAATCATCAAATGTTTTAGAGGCAACATAAAATAAAGTATCAAGCGTTTTTAGTGGCAAATAGTTATCATGAAATAAATGAACAGTTTCAAAATATATATCTCCTTCTTCAAAATTTATGACGTACTGTCCTAGTGTGAATTGAAGGTTTAACCGAGCCATTAATTCAGCCATCTTTAATTTTTGCGCATCTTGTACCATTACTGGACTATAACATCGCAAAGTGATTAGTTGGCGGCCAAGATCGACATGTATTACACAGTTCCAGGACACATTGTTTCCATTTAGGCTTAACGAAAAAATATTATTGTCTTCATAATACTGATACCTCAATTTACGCTCCTCCATAAGTTTATGAACGGTTTCAATAGGTTCCAGTAAAGCTTCGGCTTGATTGTTTTTTGATTTGAAAAACATACAATAAGTTTTAAAAGTGATGAATGATTTTATGATTTATAAAAGAATATGGTGTAGGTAACCAAAATATTTTTTTCCCTACGAATAACCCCAAAAACCTAAAAAAATTGAAAATCCTGGTTACCTCGAGCTGATTGCTTTATAAATCTTAAAATCATTTTTATGGAACAGATTAATCAAAACGTTGAAAATCATGATAATACACCGGTATTATCTCCTGATGTACAAGAAACTGTAATTACTAAAAGGGTTACTAGAGTCAAGCTGGATGATTATGCCTTTCAACAGGCTGGCTTAAACAAGGGTGAGCCTATCGCTCTGGAAAACCAGTTGTCCTGGATAATCGAAGGTCATCTGGTAGATATTGGGTATAATGAAACTGATACCAATATTAAGAAACAGAAGCTCGAGTCGGTAATATCAGAAAAAGAAAAGGAGTTTAATCAACATAAAACCGACCAACAAAAAATCAAAGAAGTTGCCATAGTTGAACGCGAAAAAGATAAAAAGGAAAAAGAGCAGGAAATCAATGATGTAAAAATATCCGTGGCTGAAAAAAGGATGAAAAGCGATTTTAGTAGTGTACGCCATATTTTATACACCGGGCTCTGTTGTATAATCGGACTTTATCTTGTTTTCTTTTACGCTTCTTCCATTAACGCGGCTTTTTTCAGAAACATGGAATCAATGCTTAGTGGTGGAACCCGATCAGATATCGACTTACTGATGGATAGCATTTTTGATCCGGTAGGCATATTTCAGGGAGGCGCTAAGCTGTTGTTCATATACCTGGGTTCTTTTGTGTTTTTTGGGCTAGGTGTGATACCGCACTCGATCATGGCTTCTAACACAAGTTATAAGACAATTAAAGTAATCTCATTTCTCCTGGTTACACTGGTAATTGAGTCGTTAATTGCATATAAAATTGACAAGAGTTTACACTTTGTACAAACTCAGATTAGCGTAGATTCTTCTGAGTGGAATTGGTACACAAGCCCCAATTTTTACCTCGTTTTAGCTTTTGGCTTTGGAGCATATCTTTTATGGGGGGCATTATTAGAATTAGCTATTCACGAGTGGAATAAAAGAGATGTTGATGCTAAAGCATCATTAATTATCAAAAAACTGAAGGAGGATATTAAAGTATTAGTTGCAGAAATAAATCGTTTACAGGAAGAAATTATCAAGTTTGAAGGCGAAATGAATCGCTTGAAGCAAGAGATTGAAAATCTTAAAAAGCAAATGAATCATACGATCATGAATCCGGATGAATTGAAGAGAAATTTAGAGAGCTATTTCAGCGGATGGCTACGCTTTTTATCCGGTGCCAGCGCGAGTGATGAATTGAAACAAAAATGTCAGGAAATCTTTAAAACAAGCAAGAACAGCGTTGATGCAAAATTTGCTCCGGTACTAAATTAATAAACAAATAAAATTAAATTTTATGCAACAAATAATATATGCCCTCGCAGTAGTATTCATTTCAGCATTTGCTTATTCTTGTAGTGATAGCAAAGCGGAAGACAAAGTTCAAGCCCCAGCACCTAAAAAATACATTATTCTGGTTGATCTTAGCGACCGATTACTCCAAAACAACCAGGCAGCTAAAGATATAGCTGTTTTTAACGGAGTCTTTGATGCATTTTTGAGAGCAGTTGAAGACAATATGATGATTCGCTCTAATGACAAATTCATAACCCGGATTCTGTATCAGCCAAACAGTAGCCTTGATTTTGAATCTTATAGTGATTCTCTTTCATTAGATCTGAGTAATTATAAGTTAGGAGCAAAAAAAGAACAGCTCATAAGATTCAAGAATCAGTACAAGGCTATTCTGAGCAGACTTTATGCTAAAGCTCAGTTGGGGAAGGATTCCAAATCTTTTGAAGGAGTAGATATGTGGAAGTATTTCAATGAACAGATGAAAACAGACATCGACAATACCTGTACAAATACAGTTGTTGTACTTACAGATGGGTATTTTGACTTTAATGATATGGGACAAAAGCATCAGCAAGGAAAATATTATACCACTACTAGCTTTTTGTGTAAATTAAATAATCAAAACTGGAAAGCAGAAGCCGATCAAAAAGGGATATTGCCAGTATCTCTTCCAAAGAAAGTTAAATGGGTGGTTTTTGGTATTAATTCCAAGCACACGAAAGACCAGTTAATGAATGAAAAGCTTTCATTTTTCTGGAAGAAATGGCTGGAAGAATCCACCGGTGAGAAAGTGAGTGAACCAATAATCTCATCTACCCCACAAAAAATGGGAACATTGATAAAGCAGCTGATTAATTAAGTATTAAATTTGGTTTATATTTTTATAACCAATGAAGAAATTAATTTCAATCTTATTTTTACTTGTTTTTCATGTTGCTGTAAAATCTCAATCCTGTGATAAATTGCAAGAGTTAAGTTTGTATTATTTTCAGAATAATAAATATGAAGAATCTCTCAAATACTCTTTAGAAGGATTGGATGTCTGTAAAAAAACATACGGAGAAAACTCAAAAGAATATGCTCTTTCATGCTTTAGTGCTGCTCAAATATATTCAACTATAAAAGATCACCCAAGTTCATTAAATTATTATTTTAAATCAGAAGAAATAACCAAATCTTTAGGGAAAGAATTTTATTACATGCATGCGTCTATTTTATTAAGTATAGGCGACACGTATTATAGCTTACAATCATTTCAAAATGCTGAAAAATATTATATTAAATACAT
>JBKDRQ010000263.1:0-6586 GCA_046341135.1 Bacteroidota bacterium | reverse complement strand
AGCCGTATCATGAAGAGTAAAGATGTGGAGTATAAGTATAAAAAAGGGGAACAGTTTTATGCTTCCAAAAAATACATAAAAGCACAGCTCATATTCGAAGACTTGTTTCCGCTGATGCGTAATGATGCCCGCTTTGAAGATCTGTATTATAAATATGCCTACTGTGCTTACTATTTAGAAGACTATCTTAATGCAGAAAATCTATTCAAAGGATTTCTGGATGTATTCCCTAAAAGTGTTCGTGCTGCGGAAGTGGATTATATGAGAGCTTATAGCTTTTATAAACAGTCGGCTCCTGTTGAACTTGATCAAACAGCTACTAATAAAACAATTGGTCTGATGCAGGCGCATATCAGTAATTATCCGGAGTCTTCTAAAAATGCTTCCGCTGTTGAAATTATTGAAGGTTGCTATCAAAAACTGGAGCTTAAGGAAAGTATGGCTGCTGATTTATACTTTAAGGTGGGATCTTTCAGAGCCGCAGCAATAGCGTTTACTCAATTGCTGAACCATTATCCTCAATCTGCTTCGGCAGACAGATATAAATACATGATCATCCGGTCGTATTATCAATATGCTTTTATGAGTGTTGCCGCCAAGCAGGAAGAACGCTACGAAAAAGTGATTGAAGAGTATTATGATTTTGTAGATCGTTTTCCTGAGAGCAAATTGACTAAAGACGCTGAGAAATATTTTCAATTATCTAAAACCAATTTAAAAATTATAAAAGATGAGCAGACTGATAAGAAAAGTTAGTGCCAATACCAGCAATGTGGTAGAAACTAAAAGCTTAAATGCCCTTAAAGCAAAAACGGGTAATTTGTATGAGTCTATTGCTGTTATCAGCAAGAGAGCCAATCAGATTAATATTGCCTTGAAGGAAGAGTTGCATAACAAGCTTGAAGAATTTGCCAGTCATACAGACAGTCTCGAGGAAATTCATGAAAACAAGGAGCAGATTGAAATTTCAAGAGCCTACGAACGTATGCCCAATCCTGCTATTCTGGCAACACATGAATTTGTAGATAACAAAATTTACTATCGTAAAGGGGAAGATAATCTTTTCTCTTAAGATAAGATATTTTTTAAGTATGATGGCGGTCGCAGACCGCCATCGTCGTTTTATTTATAAAAGCGCTTAAAAATATTTGATGGTAAGCATATAGCGGATTAATTTAGTATAATATGATGTTGTCAGGAAAAAAGATCATACTTGCAATCAGCGGAAGTATCGCTGCATACAAAAGCATATTGCTGCTTCGGCTGCTCATTAAACAGGGCGCTGAAGTAAAAGTAATCATGACGCCGGCATCAAAATCTTTTGTTTCTCCGCTGGTTCTTTCTACCTTGTCCGGACACCCTGTTGTAACGGAACTTTCAGAGAATGATCAGTGGGAAAATCATGTGGCTTTAGGCAGATGGGCCGATCTGATGATTGTGGCTCCCCTCAGCTGTAATACCATGGCTAAAATGGCTCAAGGTCTGTGTGATAATTTGTTTTTGGCTGTTTATCTGTCTGCAACCTGTCCTGTAATGATCGCTCCCGCCATGGATGAAGATATGTGGAAGCACCCTGCTACAAAATCAAACTTACAATTATTGCGTGATCGCGGACATCAGTTGATTCCGGTTGGTAATGGTGAACTGGCAAGTGGATTAATCGGAGAAGGCCGTATGGCAGAGCCGGAAGATATTTTAACTCAGGTGCAGCTTTTTTTTTCAAAAAGCCATGAGCTGAAAGGGAAAAAAATATTGATAACAGCGGGACCAACCTATGAATCTATCGATCCGGTGCGTTTTATCGGGAATCATTCTACAGGCAAAATGGGCTATGCCATTGCCGCAGCCTTTGTACAAAGAGGGGGAGAAGTTACGCTGATATCAGGGCCTGTTCACGAACATACGCCGGGCGGACTCACCAAAATGATCTCTGTTCAAACTGCCGAAGAAATGTATGAAGCTGCCAAACTTAATGCTGCTGATGCTGATATTATTATCATGGCAGCAGCAGTTGCTGACTATACACCTGTTTCGGTAAGTGAAACCAAAATAAAAAAGCACACAGATGCTCTGGTGCTGGAATTAAAAAAGACAACCGATATTTTGAAACACCTCGGAGAAATCAAGCAAGCACATCAATTACTGATTGGATTTGCACTTGAAACAGAGGGAGGGGATGTATATGCCTTAAAAAAACTGAAAGATAAAAATGCAGATGCGATTGTATTAAATATTCAGAAAAACGGGGAATCCGGATTTGGATCAGACACTAACCAAATTACTATTTTTGAAAAAAATGGCAAGAAACATTGCTTTGAAGTTAAAACGAAGAGGCAGGTAGCTGAGGATATTGTAAACACCATTAAAAATATGCTCCATGCGTAAGTTGGCATTCTTAATCATTATTTTTTTCTGCATATGCATACAGCCACTGCATGCGCAGGAGGTGTTTGCGAGGGTACAAGTGATGGATAATCAGCTGCCCACCACGATTGACAAAAAAATATTCAGAACGCTTGAGTCTTCACTGACCAATTTTATTAACAAAAGAAAATGGACCAAGGATTCTTATAAGATTAATGAAAAAATTGAGTGCCAGTTTTTAATCAATCTGAAAAATGTAATTGATCAGAACACATTCGAAGCCAGTCTGACGATACAGTCGGGCAGACCTGTTTATCAGTCGGCATACTTATCTCCTATCATCAACTATCAGGATGCCAACTTTGCCTTTAAGTATGTGGAGGGGCAGCCTATGGAGTTTAATGAGAATCGCGTAAGCGGCAGTGATCCTCTTGTCTCCAACCTTACGGCCGTTATTGTATATTATGTTTATGTAATACTCGGATACGATTATGACTCATTTTCTTTAAGAGGAGGCGATGAGTACTTTCAAAAAGCATTGAATATCGTAAATAATGCACCTGATGCGGGTCAGATTTCAGGTTGGAAATCTTATGAAAATAATAATCGAAACAGATACTGGCTTACGGAAAATCTGATCAATAATCGTTACGCCATGATCCATGATTTTTATTATAATTATTACAGGAAGGGGTTGGATAAAATATATGAAGATGAAGCAGCTGGTCGGCAGGAGGTATTGAATGCGCTCATTGTATTGGATGACATAAACAGAGAAACGCCCAACCTGATGATTATACAGTTTTTTATGCTGGGTAAGGCTAATGAATTAATCGGAATATTTAAAAAAGCTCCTGCTGCCGATAAAGTCCGGGCTGTTCAGTTGCTGAGTAAACTGGATGTAAGTAATGCCAATAAATATAAACAGGAACTTAAATGAGCAAGATTTTATCTTATTTATTCGGATTGTTATTGTGCCTGTATTTGACATCCTGTGGTTTTTATGAGGATTATATGGCTCGCAAGCATTTGCATCCCGACTCTATGAAAATTATATTGTTTGAATTATATGTAGCAGATGAAATAAATGCGGGTAGGATATTAAAGGATTCATCAATCAATCGTAAAAAAGAAAATCTGAAGAGCTATGATCAGATTTTCAAAAATCACCACATCAGTGAAACACATTTTTTTAATAGTTTGGATTATTATCTGAAACGGCCGAAGCTATTCAGTACCCTCACAGATTCGCTGAATAATCATGCGCAAAGAATGATTGGTAAACAATTGAATCTTCCCTATAAAAATTTTAAGGAATGGTAATTACCTCTCGTATTCTTCAGGACAAGCTAGGCATACATCCGGTTATTGCCGATTATTTTGCAAATCAACGACAGGTGCCGGCAGATAATCTTTTTTGGAAAGGCAAGCGCATTTATCTGTCTGTGGGTTTTGGATTTTTAACCATTCCCTTTGCGTTTGATGTGATGCATAAAAGAGGGATACCGCTGGAGACTTTATTAGAAGATCAGCATGTATCATTAATGGAAGCAGGCTTTGACAGATTAAAGCATTATGAAAATCGCCTCATCAGTATAGATGAATTTATATTATCCTGTAAAACTTTGCTCGAAGGAGAAATCAAACAGCATCACCTGGCTTCAGACTTATTTGCCATGTTTTCCGGCAAGACGCCTGCTTATTTTACTTTTGAGTCGAAGCACAAAGCTTTAGCCAGAAGCGATTTCTTTTTGTTTACCCTGGCAGATATTGATGTCAGTGATGATTGGGTGGCTGATTTTTTACCTTACTGGTATGCCATTGCCCGTCCTATTTTATTGCTGGATGATTTCAGAGATTTGGCAGAGGACAGAATAAGTGGGGACGAAAACACCATTATTGATCTTGGCAACGACCGGCAGGCAATAGAGGCGGCCTTGTCTTTAGGTGATCATGACTTAAAGAAGCTTTCCGAAATTAATGAACAACTGTCTGTTTTTATAAGAGGTTTACTGAATGATGCTCTTAAATATGAGCCGGTACGATCCATGATGGCTTAGTCAATCAGAGAGTTCTTCATCGCAAAGAATACGAGTCCTACAGAATTTTTTACACCAAATCTTTCCATCAGCCTGTCTTTGATGGCTTCTACTGTACGCGGACTGATATTCATTTCTTTGGCAATTTGCTGAGCAGTATATTCCATACAAACGAGGCGAATGACTTGTTTTTCTTTTTCGCTGATTTGAATTTCGCTGTTAAGTGAAGGAATGTTTTTGGCTTTCTGATGTGATTTTTTCAGCAGAATACGGTTGACGAAATTATTCAGATAATATCCTTTTGCCGTTACTTCCAGAATGGCTTTTTTTATTTCTGTAGGATCTGCATTTTTAAGAAGATAACCATTAGCGCCATTTTCCATCAGATGGGTCACAAATCTTTCGTCTTCATACATCGTAAGCACCAGGATGTGTATATGCGGATATTTTTTGCTGATGATTTTGGTTGTTTCAATACCGTCTTTGCCGGGCATGCGCAAATCCATTAAAATTACATCCGGCTTAGCGGCATCAATGCCGGCTAGCAGCTCATCTCCATTTTCTGCTTCCAGTACAAATTTTATAGAAGGGAAAGCACGCAGGGAAAGTACAACGCCCTTCCTGAAAATCTGATGATCATCCGCTATGGCAACTTTAATTTGCGACATAAAGAGTGTACTTACTGCACCATCTCTGCAGGCAGCTCAATGGTTACTTTGAAATAGGTGTTCGTAGCATCTTTTTCAAAGAAAATTTTACCATCCAGGATTTTAATACGACCCTGGATATTTTTAAGGCCCAGACCGGAATGAACATCTCTCAGTTCTTCAAATTTTTCCTGTGTCAGTCCTTCTCCGTCGTGATGGATGCGGATATAGAAATAGTTTTCATTTTTATTTTGGGTAAGGTGCAGGAACGTTGCCTTGCTGTGTTTAAGAATATTGTTGATCAGCTCCTGTATAATTCGGAAAAGGGAGAGCTCTGGTTCCAGTTTGAGTCTTCTGTTATAATCATTAAAACGACAGCTGGCGTTGATGGCACCTGTTCCGTTAATTTTCTGGATAAGATCGGTCATGGCACTTTCCAGGCCAAAATTTTTAAGCGTTGGAGGGATTAAGCTATGCGAAATGTTTCGAATCAGCTGGATGGTTTCATCTACGATCTGTTTTGCATTATAGATAGACTGCAATTGTGTAGCCTGATCCTGATGTACCATATTTTCATTAAGATACAGTCTGACTGTTGCCAGCAAAGGACCTGCATCATCATGGAGATCAGCAGCTATCCGTTGGCGTTCTTCTTCCTGACTTTCCAGGGAAGCCTGTAGCAGCATACGCTGATGATCGGCCTGCATATTGCGCATTTTTACCTGGTAATAGATAACCTTACGCTGATGGAAAATTACAAATACAATAAGGCCAACAGCCAGCAGCAACATGCCGAATGTACCGAAGTACACCACATAGGTTATATTGGATCCTGCTGCCTGAAGTAATTGCATCCTCAAAGATATTTATTCGTCTGAATATTTAATTTATAACTCAAATAATGTTTTTACACACTCAATACTCGTTATTGGTTTTTAATGAAAACTCCAATGGCTTTTCTTTATAGGGTTTAATAAGAAAGGCGATGGAGAAAACAATATTTCTTATTAGGAAAATTATTGCGTGAATGTAAACATATTGATATGTGAAATTTTCATCATTTTTGTATAAAAGATTAAACCAAAACACAAAAAAAGTTCCAGCGCTAAATAAAAAGAATGCAGATGTTATCCAGAAACTTGAGTCTAAATAGATGAAAATTATATCTGGTTTTTTTAATTGGTTATAGAAATAAATTAAACATAACCCAAGTATGATAATAGTATTTATTGTTGAAATTATTGATGAGGAGACAGATGTCAGAGTAAAAATGAATTGGAGAAATTGTGTAGGAATATATAATAATGAAATAAAAAAAATGAATCGCTTGTCTAGCTTTTTATCATTCGCGGCATAAAAAAAAGAAGCAATAAATAAATAATTAGTAAGAGGGTTGAGTTTCCCAATTATATCAACTATTTCTGGGTAGCTATTAGATAAAATTTGTATAATAATTTGGCGGGAAACAGAAAAGAGAAGATAATAATGAATTACCCATAATACATTTCTTTTATTTTTTTGAAAAAAGAAAAGCAC
>JBKDRQ010000262.1:0-7294 GCA_046341135.1 Bacteroidota bacterium | reverse complement strand
TTATATCACATTTGGTACGCTAATAAAGCAGAAGAAGCTGAGTGAAATGAAAAGTGATTTTATTAATAATATGACTCATGAATTAAAAACACCCCTGGCCACTATTTCTCTGGCGGTAGATGCGCTTAAGAATGGGAAAGTTATTGCGGATGAAAACAAGCGAAATTATTTTACTGCCATGATAAGAGATGAGAACAAAAGAATGAACCGGCATGTGGAGACTATTTTGCAGGCGGCACAGACAGAGAAACAGCAGGTGGAATTAAATAAAAAACCTTTGCATATTCACGAATTAATAAGAAAAGCGGCAGCTCAATTTCAATTACAGATAGAAGAGAAAGGCGGCGTATTTGATCTGAGATTACAGGCGCAAAAAGATCTTGTGATGGCAGATGAAATTCATTTTGCAAACCTGATCAGTAATCTAATTGATAATGCTATCAAATATTCAAAAGAAAAAAACCTCTTGATTAATATTCAGACGAAAAATGCCGGACGCTCTTTCAGGATTATGGTAGAGGATAATGGTATTGGAATGACGAAGGAGACGCAGCGAAATATTTTTGAGAAATTCTATCGCGCCCACACAGGCAATATTCATAATGTAAAAGGATTTGGACTTGGACTAAGTTATGTTAAAGCAATGACTGAGGCTCATGAAGGAAAGATAATGGTGGATAGTGAACTCGGCAAAGGCGCTCTCTTTACACTTGAATTCCCTTTATATAGGAGCTAACCCTTCTTGTTTTATTTATTAATTCTGCTAAACGCCTACCGTTCTGGGTTACCCACACTCAATCAACCATTATTAACATTGGATTTTGCCCTTTTGCCCCTTTTTAGCCTGAAACCTTTATTGGGTATATGTTTTGGCTTGTGGAAAAAATAAACACACCTTCTTTTGGGATAAAAGTGGGAAAATGTGTTATTTTGTGTGCAATTATGGTAAAAAACCATAATCTCACACAGATGATAGGATTTTTAGGAGAATATGAGGTGACGATCGACGCAAAAGGTCGCTTTCTGCTCCCGGCAGGTTTCAGGAAACAACTGCCGGAAGAGTGGGGCAACCAATTTGTGATCAGCAGGGGTATTGAGCCCTGCCTCACCCTCTATCCCAAGAAAACCTGGGAGCCCATATTCTCTGAAATCAGTCAGCTGAATGATTTCGACCCTAAAGTAAGACAATTTCAACGCATGTTTTTAAATGGAGCCACTACTATTGAGTTAGATACGGCCGGCCGGATTTTATTGCCTCCCAATCTAAAAGCTTATGCTTCTTTGGATAAGGATGCAATAATGGTGGCGGCTGTAAAGAAAATTGAAATATGGGATAAGCGTAAGTACCAGGAGTTCTTTGAAAACTTTTCACCCGAAGCATTTAGTCAGCTTGCCGGAGAAGTGATGGTAAAAAAAGATCAGTAAACGTATATGAGTCACCCGAACCACATAGCCGAACAATTCGGTGATCGGCCGGGCGATGTTTATCACGTTCCTGTTTTACTTACTCAGGCAGTTGATGCATTGGCGATAAAACCTTCTGGTATTTATGTTGATTGCACATTCGGAGGAGGCGGGCATAGTCGGGAGATATTAAAAAGGCTGGATAGCTCAGGTAAATTATTGGTCTTTGATCAGGATCCAGCGGTTAAGGCAAATATCCCTGATGATGCACGGCTCACTTTTATTCCGCACAACTTTCGGCATCTGCAAAGATTTTTGAAATTATATCAAGTGGAGAAGGTTGATGGTGTACTAGCTGATCTTGGTGTTTCCAGCAAACAGTTTGATGACGCGGCTCGTGGTTTTTCTACCCGATTTGAAGGGCCTCTTGATATGCGCATGGATCCCGCTCAATCAAACACTGCTGCTCAAATTGTCCAAACCTATTCCGCAGATCAGCTGCACAAATTATTTGAGCAATACGGAGAGGTTACCAATGCAAAAACACTGGCAGCTGCGATTGTAAAGCAGCGTGCACTGATGCCTTTGCAGACTAGTGCACAATTCAAGCAGGCTTTGCATCATTCGGTGAAAGGTAATCCCCATAAATACTGGGCTCAGGTATTTCAGGCTTTGCGAATTGAAGTGAATGATGAATTAAGTGCATTGGAAGATTTATTAACGCAATTGCCTCAGGTGCTGAAGTCCGGCGGCAGGGCAGCGGTCATCTCTTTTCATTCCCTTGAAGATAGAATGGTGAAAAAGTTCTTTAAAGAAGGATTGCTGCATGCTGAGAACGAAGATCCATTTTCCAGAGAAACCAAAGAAAAACCTTTCAGGCTAATCACTAAAAAACCGATTGAAGCCGACCCTGATGAAATCCAATCCAATCCAAGATCCAGAAGTGCCAGGTTGCGCATAGCAGAAAAAATCTGATGCCGCAGCAATGTTTGTTGTTCATAAAATTGACACAACCAAAACTTTAGGAAATAATGAGTATAAAAGAACAAAAATTGGATCTTAAAAAATGGTTCAATTATCAGTGGATTGTTCGCAATGTTCCCTTCTTTCTTTTTTTGACAATGCTGGCTGTTTTTTACATAGCCAACGGCCATTATGCCGATAATATGGTAAGAGATATTAATAAGACGAGTAAAATATTGAAAGAGCAGGAATATGAATATAAAATGCTCAATGGTAAGCTGATGTTTCAGAACAGGCAGACTGAAATATCAAAAAATGTTGAAAGTATCGGTTTGGTAGAAACAGTAGAGCAGCCTGTTTTTATTAAAGATAGCTCAGTAAATAATCGTTGATGGAAGTTAAAAAAGACATATTGTGGCGTGTGTATCTCAGTTTTATCGGACTGATACTTTTTGGGATTATGATTTTAGGGAAGGCGTTTTATACTCAAAAAATTGAAGGAGACTACTGGATTAAAATGGGAGACAGTTTACATACCAAAATTATTGATCTGGCTGCTGAAAGAGGAACTATTTTTAGCGAAGACGGAAGTATGCTCAGTACATCAGTCCCTCAGTTTGATATATACATTGATTTTGCCGCAGAGGGACTAAGGCAAAAAAATGGGGAACGTTTCTTTAAGAATATTGACTCGCTCTCTTATTGTTTATCTAAATTATTTGCTGATAAATCTGCTAAAGATTATAAGCGTGAACTTGTTAGTGGATATCATCAGAAAGACAGATATTATTTACTACGCAAGAAGATTTCTTTTGAGCAATACAAACAGATAAGAGATTTCCCACTGGTAAGATTAGGGAAAAATAAAAGTGGATTTATTGCTGAAGTTAAAACCAAACGGCTGAATCCGTTGGGTGAATTAGGTTTTCGGACAATTGGCTTATATCGTTCCAATGCAAAGATGGTTGGGCTGGAACGATCTTTCGACAGTTTGCTTAAAGGTTCTTCCGGTAAAAGACTGGTTCGATTTGTAGCAGGTGGTGTTATGATGCCCGTAGAAGGGTATGAACTTGCTCCGGAAAACGGGCATGATATTTATACAACTATAGATGTGGATATCCAGGATATTACGGAGCGGGCTCTGATGAAAAAAATGAAAGCGAATGAAGCGCTTGAGGGAACATGCATCGTGATGGAAGTGGCTACCGGAAAAATCAAAGCAATTGCCAACCTCGGAAGAACAGAGGATGGTAATTATTTTGAAAGCGACAATTATGCATTAAAAACCTCTGAGCCAGGATCTACTATTAAATTAATTACCCTTTTGGCCGGTTTGGAAGATAAGCATGTTACTATAAAGGATTCAATACTTATCAATGGAGGACGTTGGACGATAGGCAGACGAACTGTAAGAGATGATCATCATGGGCCGGAATTTGTTTCCTTTAAGGAAGCATTTACGCAAAGTTCTAATGTGGCAATGAGTAAGCTTGCTCATCAGTATTACTCACCGGATCCTGCTGCATACTATAAACATATCAAGCGTCTACATCTGAATAAAAAAACCGGTATTGAATTAAATGAAGAGTTTACACCAATCGTGAAAAATCCTGAAAAAGCAAACTATTGGCATCCGCAAACATTGGTTTCATGGGGATTCGGTTATGAACTATTGGTTTCTCCGCTTCAACTGCTGATGGTATATAATGCTGTTGCCAATGACGGTAAATTAATGAAACCTTATTTGCTAAATGAGGTGAGACAATATTGAACGGTCACACAAAAAAATAATCCTGAAATTCTGGAGGATGCCATCGCTTCTCCCCAAACAATTGCTCAGCTGAAAGAGTGCCTGGAGTCAGTATGTACTGAAGGAACAGGGAAAAACGCTTTTCAGACGGCCTTATATAAGGTTGCCGGCAAGACCGGTACAGCCAAGGTAAACGACGGCAAGTACAAGTATAAGGATGGGGTTTATCAATCTGCTTTTGCCGGATACTTTCCTGCCGATAAACCAAAATACTCCATCATTGTGGTTGTAAAGAATAAACCACATGCTCCTAATTATTATGGCGGTGTAGTGGCTGCTCCTGTTTTTCGTGAAATTGCAGATCATCTATATAAATACATTTCACAAGAGCCTCAGCCTTTAAAGTTTCAACCTTACGGGGATACGCTTCCCTATGCTTTCGGAGGTAGTAAAAAAGAATTGCAAATACTGTCGGAAATGTTTCAGTTCCGATATAATGATCCTTTGGCGGGAACGTGGAGGAAGGCAGGTATGATCAGAAATGAGGTGTCTGCCCAGCCGATTACCATTTCTTCTACATCGGTTCCTGATGTAAGAGGATTAGGTTTAAAGGATGCACTGTATTTGCTTGAGACCTGTGGCTGGAAAGTATCTGTTGTAGGAAAGGGGAAGGTAGTGAGTCAATCTGTAACTGCCGGAGCATTGGCACAAAAAAATCAACCGATCGTATTATACTTAAATTAATGAGTCAACTGCGCGACATATTATACAAAACATCTATCATCCAGGTGATGGGATCAGCCGACGTTGAGATACGTCAGCTTACAATTGATTCCAGAGAAGTTGGTGCAGGGGCTTGCTTTATCGCGATCAAAGGAGTGCATACGGATGGTCATCAATATATAGGTAAGGCTATTGAACAGGGAGCGATAGCCATTGTTTGTGAGGAACTGCCGCTGCAGTTGATGGATCATATAGTATATGTTCAGGTGCGCGATGCTGCAGAAGCTGCAGGTAATATGGCGCATATATTCTATGGCAATGTGAGCGAGCAAATGAAAATTGTAGGTGTTACCGGAACCAACGGCAAAACAACTGTCGCTACATTATTGTATAAATTGTTTTCTGCCTTAGGGTATAAATGTGGATTGATCTCTACGGTTAACAATCATATAGGAAATGAAGTGCTGCCTTCAACCCACACTACCCCTGATGCAATCCGGCTGAATGAGCTGCTGTATAAGATCAACGCAGCCGGATGCACGCATGTGTTTATGGAGTGCAGCAGTCATGCCATTCATCAGCATCGTATTGCAGGCATCCGATTTGCAGGAGCAATATTTACCAATATCACACACGATCATCTCGACTATCATCAGACATTTGATGCATATATCAGCGCAAAAAAAGCATTTTTTGATATACTTTCTTCTGATGCGTTTGCTATCAGCAATCTGGACGATCAGCGTGGGAATGTGATGTTACAAAATACCAAAGCGCAAAAATATTTCTACAGCATACGTACGATCACTGACTTTAAGGCTAAAATTCTGGAAAACAGTTTGGAAGGCTTGCAGCTGGAAATCAATCAACATCATGTGCACTTTCGTTTGATTGGTATGTTTAATGCATATAATCTGCTGGCCGTATATGGTGCAGCCGTTTTGTTGGGTGAGCCATCCGAAATAGTATTGAGTACACTTAGTAATATAAGTGGAGCAGAAGGACGTTTTGATACAGTAAGATCAATTCATAAAAACCTGCTTGGTATTATTGATTACGCGCATACACCTGATGCTTTAAAAAATGTTTTATCTACCATTCAGCAATTAAAACAAAAAAATGAACAGCTGATTACCGTCGTTGGTTGTGGCGGAGATAGAGATAAAACAAAAAGACCTTTAATGGGTGCGGTAGCATGTGAGTGGAGCGATCAGGTGATTTTCACCAGCGATAATCCGAGATCTGAAGATCCGGAATCTATTCTTGCAGACATGGAGCAGGGTCTGAGTAGTGCTGCAAGAAGAAAAATGATGTCGATT
This sequence comes from Bacteroidota bacterium, assembly GCA_046341135.1. GTDB lineage: Bacteria > Bacteroidota > Bacteroidia > Chitinophagales > Chitinophagaceae > Lacibacter. The sequence continues at coordinate 1,135 of JBKDRQ010000262.1, read as the reverse complement.
GCGGACAGAAAAAATGCTATTTACACAGCGGTACAGCTTGCTCAATCTAATGATATAATTCTGATTGCGGGAAAAGGTCATGAGACGTATCAGGAGGTCAAAGGAGTAAAATATCCTTTTGACGACAAATCTGAGTTATGTAAAATTTTTAGCGAACTGAATGCATAATGATCAAAACGAACTGTAAACGATGCTGAAATATTTATTTGACTGGCTTGCTAATAACGGGATTGATGTTCCCGGAGGAAATTTATTACAATACATTACCAGCAGAGTAATGATTGCTATGGTGCTTTCTCTTGTAATATCATTGGTGTTCGGAAAGAAAATCATTAACTATTTAAAGAATAAACAAATTGGCGAGTCTGTACGTGATCTTGGACTTGCCGGAGAGCAGCAAAAGAAAGGAACACCAACCATGGGAGGTGTTATTATCATACTTTCTATTTTAATTCCAACCATTCTGCTTGCCGATATCAGCAAGGTTTATATTCTGTTGATGATATTCGCAACCTTATGGATGGGGCTTATCGGATTTGTAGATGATTATCTGAAACTGCGTGCCAAACGTTTGGCTCAGCAGAAAGGCGAAGCTTATAAAAAAGGTGATGGCGATGGTCTGGCCGGTTGGTTCAAGGTATTAGGTCAGGTTATTCTGGGTATTGCCGTTGCTGCAACCCTTTTATTCAATGATACGATTAGTGTATATCGGGAATTTACGGGAAGCGATATTCCGCAGCAAGCAGACTATAAGAAGGTAACGCTTGATGGGAAAGAAAAGGTTATGGTTAAGGCAGATGAGCCTATTACCACTATTCCTTTTGTAAAGAATCATGAATTTAATTATGCTAAGCTATTGCCAAAGGCGCTAAGAGGATTAACGTGGTTGCTCTATATAGTTATTGTCATATTTATTGTTACAGCAGTTTCCAATGGTGCCAATATTACAGATGGCATTGACGGCCTCGCTACGGGTGTTTCTGCAATTATTGGTGTAGCGCTGGGTGTATTTGCATATGCCAGTGGTAATATTCGTGTAGCGGAGTATCTAAACATTATGTATATACCTAATCTGGGTGAGCTGTCTGTATATATTGCTGCAATGGTGGGCGCCTGCATTGGCTTTCTTTGGTAC